>JAZKHI010000096.1:0-1671 GCA_040385445.1 Bacteroidota bacterium
AAGAAGAAGTTTTAATTGCTTATCCCGGTTTTTTTGCGATTACGGCTTACCGAGTCGCGAATGTGTTTTGGAAATTAGATATTCCAATTATTCCAAGAGTTATTACGGAATATGTGCATAGCAGAACGGGTATTGATATTCATCCAGGAGCAGAAATCGGAGAAAATTTTTTCATTGATCATGGAACTGGAATTGTAATTGGCGAAACCACCAAAATCGGAAAAAACGTTAAAATTTATCAAGGTGTCACATTAGGTGCTTTATCGGTTTCAAAAGATAACGCTACAAATAAAAGACATCCAACTATTGAAAATAATGTAACGATTTATGCGAATGCAACCATTTTAGGAGGAAATACAACAATAGGAGTGAGTTCAGTTATCGGAGGAAATGTTTGGTTGACACATTCTGTTCCAGAAAATTCTTTGGTGTATCATAAAAGTGAAATCGAAATCAAAAAGAAAAGCGAGTTTCCAGAAGCTCTAAATTATGTGATTTAAGAACTTGACACGAGGCGATAGCCGACTGGCGAAGCAAACTTGAAACAAAAAAACAAAAAAATAACAGGTCAAGAAAACCTGAAACCTGAAACTTGAAACAAAAAAAACAAAAGATGAAAACAAATAATATATTAGAAACTATCGGAAATACACCTGTAGTAAAAATCAATAAACTTTTTGGAAACAAAAATGTATTTATAAAATTAGAAAGAACCAATCCTGGAAATAGCATTAAAGATAGAATTGCCTTAGCCATGATTGAAGATGCGGAAGCTAAAAACTTACTAAATCCGAATAGCGTAATTATTGAACCAACTTCTGGAAATACAGGAATTGGATTGGCATTGGTAGCAGCAGTAAAAGGCTATAAAGTGATTTTGGTAATGCCAGAATCAATGAGTGTGGAACGTAGAAAATTAATGGAAATTTACGGAGCGGAATTCGATTTAACGCCACGCGAAAAAGGAATGAAAGGTGCTATTGAAAGAGCTGCCGAATTAGTTGCAGAAACTCCAAATTCTTGGTCGCCATCACAGTTTAAAAATCCAGCAAATGTGGCGGTACATCAAAGAACCACAGCGCAAGAAATTTTAGCCGATTTCCCTAAAGGATTAGATTACATCATCACAGGTGTGGGAACGGGCGGACATATTTCTGGAGTTGCATCGGTCGTAAAAGCAAAATTCCCGAATGTTAAAGTTATTGCAGTGGAACCGGAATTGTCTCCCGTTTTAAGTGGTGGAAGTCCATCACCACATCCAATCCAAGGAATTGGCGCTGGTTTTGTTCCAGAAAATTATCACGGTAATTTAATTGATGAGGTCATTCAAGTTTCTAAAGAAGAAGCTTTTGAATACACCAGAAATATTGCCAAACAAGAAGGGATTTTAGTCGGAATTTCAACTGGAGCTTCATTGGCAGCCGTAGCAAAAAAAGTAGCGTCATTACCTGATGATGCTGTAGTGTTAACCTTTAATTACGATACGGGTGAACGTTATCTTTCTATAGAAGGATTGTTCTAAAAATCAGTGATTTATTGTAGAGATTTTACTTCGATTTTACTCGGAGCAGCCATTTCTACGCCTAATTTTAAAAAAGAATATGATACAAATAGTGAAAAAAGGGAAAGTTATTTTGGCAGGAGCCGGCCCTGGAGATCCAGATTTAATAA
>JAZKHI010000097.1:0-13816 GCA_040385445.1 Bacteroidota bacterium
CAATTGGCGCTGTACAACCACCTTCTAAAGTTCTTAGAAATTGACGTTCTATATACGTACAAATCTCTGTTTCCACATGATTTAATTGCGAAACCGCATCTAAAGAAAAGAAATCATCTGCATTACAAACCACCAACATCGCACCTTGAGCTGGCGCTGGAATCATCCAATCTAAAGCGATAAAATTGTCAGGTTTTAAATTGATGCGTTCTAAACCGGCTTCAGCAAAAATAGCACCACTCCAAGTTTTAGAGTCAGCCACTTTTTGCATTCTTGTATTTACGTTTCCTCGAATATCTTCTACGTTATGTGTTGGATATTTGTGTAACCAGCTTGCTTTTCTTCGTAAACTGCTACTCGCAATTGTACTTTTTTCTTGAGTCAGAAAATCTACATTTCCTTTATGAACTAAAATATCTAAAGTCGAAGCTCTTTCTAAAACCGCACCTTGAACAATTCCGTTTGGCAATTGAGTTGGCACATCTTTCATAGAATGCACAGCAATATCAATTTTGCCCTGAATCATTGCAATATCTAAAGTTTTTGTAAAAATTCCTGTGATTCCTAATTCGTATAAAGGTTTGTCTAAAACAATATCACCTTCCGATTTCACGGCAGTAATTTCGGTTTTATAACCCAAATCATTCAATTGTTTTTCAACTGTTTTGGCTTGCCAAAGCGCTAATTCGCTATCGCGAGTTCCTATTCGTATTGTTTTTTGCTTCATTTTACCATTCAAGGAATTAAAAATTTAGTTTCTTTACCATTTAGGAATTAAGATTTTTAAGTTTTTTTAAATTAAGGATTATTCTTCATCTAATTTTGCGAAAAAATCATTTACCAAAGGTATTAATTCACTTGTTATATTTGTTGTGTTGAAATTAATAAGCAACCCTTGAGGCTTTTTTAATATTTTCATATAAGTTAATAATTGAGCTTCATGAATTGGCATTATTCTTTCAACTGATTTTAATTCAATAACTATACAATCATTTACTAATAAGTCAACTTTTAAGTTTGAATCAAAAACTAAATCATCATATTCTAAATTAACTATTAATTGTTGTTTAACGTTGTAACCATTTTTCTCCAACTCATATTTAAAACATTTCTCATAAATACTTTCTAAAAGTCCAGGACCAAGTGCTTTATGAATTTTAATAGCTAAACCAACAATTTTGTATGATAAATCAGTTACTTCTTTTTTTGTCATCTTAACTTCCTAAATTACTTAATGGTTAAGTCATCAATCTGAAAAACCTTGTTAATCCATTCCACACTTTCTTCCACAACCGTGTTATCATCTTTTAAATGATTGGCGAAATGACTGGTTATTTTTTGAATTAATTTAGCCGTAATAATTTCAGCATATTCATCATTAAAATCGGCATTTTTCTTTTTCAAGTGATTGATTTCCGATTCTTTAATTGCGTTTAATTTCGCTTTCAAAGCATGAATAGTGGGCGCGTATTTTCTGCCTTTTGACCAAGTTAAAAATTCGGTAAGAATTTCTGTAATGATAATTTCGGCAGCAGGAATATGTTGTTTTCTGTTCTCTAAAGTTTCATCCGTCATTTGCGACAAATGATCCATGTGAACCAAAGTAACGAATGGATTTTGTTTTACGTTTTCGTTTACATTTTTCGGAATAGACAAATCTAAAATCAACAACGGTTTCTTTAAATTTAAAATATCCAAATCGATAGTTGGATTTTGAGCGCCAGTAGCCACTACAACCACATCTGCTTTTTGTAATTCGATTTGTAAATCTGAATAATCTTTAACAATAAGATTTAATTTTTTAGCTAATTTCTCCGCCTTATCTTTTGTTCTGTTGATTAACGTAATGTGTTCGTGTTTCGAATGTTTTACCAAGTTTTCACAGGTATTTCTTCCAATTTTTCCTGCTCCGAAAAGCAAGATGTTCTTGTTAGAAATTTCTTCAACATTCTTAAAAATATATTGAACCGCAGCAAATGACACAGAAGTGGCACCACTTGAAATTTCGGTTTCGTTTTTTACTTTTTTACTGGCTTGAATTACTGAATTCACCAAACGCTCTAAATAGGCATTGACTAAATTTAGTTTTTTACTTTCCACAAACGCGTTTTTCAATTGGGCGATAATTTCAAAATCACCTAAAATCTGACTATCTAAACCCGTTCCAACACGGAACATATGATTTAAAGCTTCCTTTTGTTTGTAAACGTAAGCGAATTTTTGAAATTCTTCAATTGAACCCTGACTGTTATCGCAAAGTAACTGAATCAATTGAAAAGGATGTTGCGCAAAACCATAAATTTCGGTTCTGTTACACGTAGAAGTAACTAATAAACTCTCTACACCATTCGCTTTAGCCTGTTCCAATAAATTGGTTTTGGCTTGTTCATCTAAACTAAATTTACCTCTAATTTCGGCATCAGCTTTTTTGTAGCTCAGACCGATAGCGTAGAAAGTATTTTGTTTTGCGGGTGAATGATTGTCCATAAATTGCTTTATCTCTTAAAGATGCACAAAATTATTGTTTCCGACTTTATAAAAACAACGCTAAAAGTACTTTTTATATCGTAAATAGTTTTTTTTAAATAAAATGTACTTATTTTGCTATAAACTAGTAACTTTGTAACAAATTCAACCCTATAGAAGTGCTTTGTTTAGAATAATTATAAATAAGAAAGGCTTAATTTTAAGATTTCGAAGCAAATTTAAAATAAAAAAATAACGCTATGAGTTCATTTGAAGAAATTAAAATTGACGATGATTTTACATTATTACGATTTCAGAACGATTCTGACGAGACCGAAACACTTGAAAAACAGGTTGGTACGGGATTAATTCAGTTTCATTTTAATGTAAAAGGGAAAGGAAAATTTATTTTCAATAACAATTCGTATACGTTAGATTTGAATGAAGAAAAGGCGCTTTTATTATACAATCCACAAAAAGAGTTGCCATTACATTTAGAAATTGAACCCAAAAGTTGGATTATTTCTATATTGATTTCGATTAAAAAATTCCATACTTTATTTTCGAATGATGCCGAAACGATTCCGTTTTTGAGTAAAGACAACTTAGAGAAAAAATATTATACGGAAGAAAGTATTAGTCCATCGATGGCTATTGTATTGAATCAGATTTTTCATTATAATCAGAATTCTTCAATCAAAACCTTGTATTTAAAAGGAAAAAGTTACGAATTATTGAGTTTGTTTTTCAACACGAATGAAGATCCAAATGCAGAACATTGTCCGTTTTTATCGGACGAAGGAAATGTTTTGAAAATTAAAAAAGCCAAAGAAATTATTATCAAAAATATGGCTGAACCACCAGGTTTACAAGAATTGGCTGATGAAGTTGGTATTTCGCTTAAAAAACTAAAAGTAGGTTTTAAAGAAATTTATGGCGATACTGTTTTTAATTTCTTGTTTGATTATAAAATGGAATATGCACGTAATTTATTAGATTCTGGTTCATACAATGTAAACGAAGTCGGTTTGAATATCGGTTATAGCACTTCTAGTCATTTTATTGCTGCTTTTAAGAAAAAATATGGCACCACACCTAAGAAATATTTATTAGAGAAATAAAAAAAGAGCCTATTGGCTCTTTTTTTATTTCTCTAAGTTTCATTTTAATTATAATAATGTGCTACAATAATCACTTCATCGTCTCCTCCACCCATTTGCATTTTAACCGCTCCTGTTCCTCCTGTATCTGCTACGAATAAAATTCCAGCAAACATAGGACAATACGTTCCAGGTCCTAATTTTATATAGTCATGACCAGTTGCATAGAATTTTTTATTAAATCCTTCTCCACCACCTGCACCTAAACTACTTCCGTTAGTATAAAAATTACCGCTATACCCCATTGCTCCTGGATTTCCAGCGAAATTAATTGGTACACCATCATAGTCATTAACTACAATCGCTCCAGCTGGACTAGTTTGTCTAAAGTATGTATAAAACTGAGCTGTACGCGCATGATAATCGTCTATTGGAATTCCAGATTTGTAAATTTCATATGATATAGCATAATTAATTTCAACAATTGCTGGTCTGGTTAAAGTAAATGTGGATAAACCGGCACCTGTTTGTCTTGGCCAACCAGCTTCAGAATATCCTGATCCCACACCTGTTTGATTTACTTGATTTGAATCAGCACCACCAGTATCTAAAGGATCGGCAAGATAATTCGCAGGATTAAAAAGAACTTCAATATTTGCTGGAACTGGACTTAAAACTAAATCACCATTAGCATTAGCATAAACTCGTGTATTTTCATTAACCCCTAAATTTAAAGGGTTATTCACTGCGTTTAAACCTTCCACTCGAATGGTTGAAGTAGGTCCTGAAACATGTACTTCTTCTTGTGGGTTTGTAGTATTTACTCCTACTTGTGCAAAAGTAAATAAAGAAGAAAATATAGATATAATTAGTAAAGATTTTTTCATAACTAAATTATTAATTGTAAATACGAATTTTTAAATAATCTGATGAACCTCCAAAACCAACATAAGTTAGTCTGTTATTCCCGTCAGCGGTTTCGCCATAAAATACTAATGAATGATTACCAGCAGGAATGTTTCCATATCCAACTCCATGAATGAATGCATATCCAACAGAACCTTGACTAAAAGAAGTATATGCTTCTCCATGTAAACCATATTTTTTTGAAAGTTCCGCAGCGTCTAATCCATCACTATTTAAATCAATATAAAAATAACAACGAACAGTTCTTGCAGATATATCGCTAAATGTTGAAGCTGCTGCTGCTGGCAAAAATTGATCAGAAAGGTCAATTGTCATCGCATAACGCACTTCAATCAATGCATTTTGTGGACTTGAAAAAGGCACAGAAACAATTTGATTTACAGCAGCTGTAACTGTAGCATCATTTGCAACAACCGTTCCGTCTCCAAATGGTCCATTTGGAACAAAGTTAGGAACACTTATTAGGAAATTTAAAGGTTCATTTACCCCTACACCTTCACCCAATGCGTAACCTGGAGGATTAAGGGTTAAGTCTCCATTTCCTGTAACATAAACAGGAGCTAGCCTTGGTGGAACATTCAATAACGGTTTATTAGTTGAATTTAAACTTTGAACACGAATAGTTGAAGTTGTTCCTGCAATGTGTAAATCTTGTTGAGGAGTTGTAGTTCCTATTCCTACTTGAGAAAATAAGAAATTAGAAAACAAAACCGATATATATAGTATTATTTTTTTCATAATATTTCGAATTAATATAAACGCATGAATATTGAATCTGGCCCACCAGCAAATCTCACGAATGTATTTTGATTATTTGTACCTGAACAAACCGTCCCATAAAAACGAAGAGTATGTGTACCTGTTGTTAATGTCATATAAGTTGTGCCGCTATTATAAATATAACCTGTAGCTGCATCTGGAAGAGCTAATGCGTCAGTTGCTGCGTCATTTCTATTGAAGTAACACTTCGAACTTGGTGCATATCTTCTCGTTGTAGGCGCTAGAACCGGAGTGTCCAAAGTAAAAAAGTTAGTAATATTTCTAGCATATGGATCTTTTATTATTGCTAAAAGATTATTTTGAAAAACTTCAATACTTAGAGAGTACTTAACTTCTAATGTTGTAGTTCGTGCAACTGTAAAAGTATAAGAAGTAATTTCAACGGTTTCATAACCATCATTTGCCTGAAGTGCTGTTATGGCAACAGAACCATTTACTCCAGCTGTAGTATAAGCATCAGAACCATCACTATTTTGATAGGCAGAAACTCTAAGCGTCATGTCTCCATTACTATCTACATAAAGCGGATAAGTTTGTCCGACAGCTCCACCATTAAAATCATTATTGGTTGAATTTAAGCCGTCCACTCTAATCGTCCCAGTATTAGAACCCAAATGCAAAGCCTGTTGTGGACTTGTTGTGTTAACTCCTACATTTTGTGCTTGAGTAGATAAAAATGCAGTAAATAGAATGATAAAGTATTTTTTTTTCATAAACTCGTTTTTTGCAAAAATTTAACATTGAGTTGGCAAGATATATAATTTGTAACAAAAAACCTTTTTTATTTTGAATTATTTTAACATTTAACATTTGTTTTATTATTTTATCAAAAAAAATCGATAAAGTGTAGATTTTATCGATAAAATACAAATAATAGAATACTAACAAATATTTAGTATTTTTGAAGAAATTATTTTTCAGAAAATGAGAGGAGTACTATTAGTTAATTTAGGGTCACCAGAAAGCCCAACCCCAAAAGACGTTAAGCCATATCTAGACGAATTTTTAATGGACAAATACGTAATAGATGTTCCTTATTTATTACGCGCATTTTTAGTTAGAGGAATCATATTAAGAAAACGTCCGGAGAAATCAGCTGAAGCTTATGCTAAAATTTGGACAAAAGAAGGTTCGCCTTTAATTGTTCTTTCTAAAAGAATGCATCAAAAAGTGGAAAAATTGGTTGATATTCCAGTGGCATTAGCAATGCGTTATGGAACAATGACTATTTTAAAAGGCTTACAAGAATTGCACGATAAAGGTGTAACAGAAGTAATGCTTTTTCCTCTATATCCGCAAAACGCAATGGCTTCAACAACAACTATTTTAGTTTTAGCTGAAGAGCTTCGCGCCAAGCATTTTCCAAATATGAACTTTACAACTGTTCCTGCGTTTTATAACAAACCAGATTACATTCAGGCTTTAGCCAATTCCATAAAAAAACATTTGGAAGGATTTGAGTATGATCATTTATTATTTTCATACCACGGAATTCCAGAAAGACATATAAGAAAAACAGATGTAACTAAATCGCATTGTAAAATTGATGGTTCGTGTTGTAATACACCATCGCCAGCACACGAATTTTGCTACCGCCATCAATGTTATGAAACTACCAAACAAGTAGTTAAATTACTAGGTATTCCGGAAGGAAAATACAGCCAAACTTTTCAATCTCGTTTAGCAGGTGACAAATGGCTTCAGCCTTACACAGATGTGGAAATCAATAAAATGCCTGAAAAAGGAATTAAAAAATTAGCCGTTGTTACTCCAGCTTTTGTAGCGGATTGTTTAGAAACTTTGGAAGAAATTGCTATGGAAGCCAACCATCAATTTAAAGAAAATGGCGGTGAAGATTTCTTAGCTATTCCATGTTTAAATGATGAAGACGAATGGTGTGGTGTTGTGGCGAATTGGATTTCAGCGTTTAAAAACAAATAAACTATGTATGAATATCTAAAATCCTTACACTTAATTTTTGTAATCACTTGGTTTGCAGGTTTGTTTTACATTGTGCGTTTGTTTGTGTATCAAATTGAAGCGAATGAAATGCCTTCGCCTGAAAAAGAAATTTTACAAAAACAATATAAAATAATGACGTATCGTTTGTGGTACATTATTACTTGGCCAAGTGCGGTTTTAGCTATTCTTTTTGCCATTACCTTATTGTATATAAATCCTGCTTTTTTAGAAATGCGTTGGATGCAAGTCAAACTAGGTTTTGTAGCGTTATTATTCGCATATCATTTTAAATGCCATCTTATCTATAAAGACTTACAAAACGACAAAGTTAACTACACGTCTAACTTTATGCGTTTGTGGAACGAAGGCGCAACCATCATTTTGTTTGCAGTAGTTTTTTTAGTAATTTTAAAAAATGCAATCAATTGGATTTATGGCGTAGTCGGAATTATACTTTTTTCGGTTTTAATTATGCTAGGATTTAAATTCTATAAGAGAATCAGAGGTAAAAAAGGTGAATAAATTTTTCAAAATACATACGCTATCATTAAGACGAAGAATCTTTTTGTCGATGTTGTTTTTAACAACATTTTCTACGATTTTGATATCGATTGTATCTTTAATTCACTTCCGTTTTGAAGCCAAAGAATATCACGAAGAACGTTTATCTCGTAAAGAAAGCGCTATAAAAGAACATATAGAATACATTCTACAAACCACAAGCTATCCGCTTTTAACTAAAAATGTTCGTTATATTTTTAAAGATAGAATTCACGAATTATCGGATATTCATAGTTTAGAAATTAATTTTTTCGATTTAAAAGGAAAACTACTTTTATCTTCCAAATCAGCATTTAAAATAGATAAAAAAATTCCAAATATAAGTCCAGAAACTCTTAAAGATTTAGAAAATTCATCTGAAAAAAGAGTAGTGATTTCTAAAGCCCAAGAAAACGAAATCTTTTTAAAATCGTCATATAGTTACATTAAAGATATTAAGTTTAAAAACTTAGCGATTTTAAACATTCCATATGAAGAAAACAGTGATTTTTATAACGAAGAAGCGCGAAATTTCTTAACCAGATATGCGCAGGTTTATATCATCATGTTCATCATTTCGATATTATTGTCTTACCTATTATCGAGTAATATCACAAAATCTATTTCTCAAATTTCTGAAAAATTAGAAGTCACACAATTGAATGAACGCAACCAAAAATTAACACTTCAGCCCGGAAATCAGGAAATTAATGGTTTAATTTTATCGTACAACAATATGGTTGATACGCTAGAAGAAAGTGCGCAAAAACTGGCTCAAAGTGAACGGGAACACGCTTGGCGCGAAATGGCCAAACAAGTGGCACACGAAATTAAAAACCCGTTAACACCCATGCGATTGACGATTCAGAGTTTCCAAAGAAAATTTGATGTGAACGACCCAAATATCGACCAGAAATTAAAAGATTATTCGGAAACATTGATTCATCAAATTGATACGATGACAACTGTGGCAAGTGCTTTCTCAAATTTCGCAAACATGCCAGCACAACAAAATGAATTGGTGAATATTGTTCAAATAAGTAAAAGAGCATTAGAAATTTTTAACGAAGAGTTTATTGAATTCCATGCTTCAGAAAAAGAAATTTTTACTTTATTTGACCAAGCGCAATTGACCAGAATCGTAACCAATTTGGTTAAAAACGCTATTCAAGCCATACCAGAAGAACAAGAAACAAAGTCGGTTATTGTGAATCTTTACAAAACAGAAAATCAGTTTGTTTTAAAAGTTTCTGATAACGGAATTGGAATTTCTGAAGAAAATGCAACCTATATTTTCGAACCAAAGTTTACCACAAAAAATTCTGGAATGGGATTAGGCTTAGCCATTATTAAAAATATTATTGAAAATTATAACGGAACCATTACTTTTGATTCTGAAGAAGGAAAAGGAACAACATTTATCGCAACATTACCTATAAAAAACTAAAAAATGGAAAATATTTTAATTGAAAAACAAGACAATTTAGCGATTGTTACAATCAACAGACCAACGAAATTAAACGCATTAAACATTGCTACAATTCAAGAATTACACACAGCTTTTACTGATTTAAACAACGACAGTAACACGAAAGTGATCATTTTAACTGGAAGTGGTGAAAAAGCTTTTGTTGCTGGTGCTGATATTTCAGAATTTGCTCATTTTTCTGTTCAAGAAGGAGAACAATTAGCAGCCAAAGGCCAAGAATTATTATTCGATTTCGTGCAAAACTTACAAACGCCAGTAATTGCAGCTGTAAACGGTTTTGCTTTAGGTGGTGGATTAGAATTAGCCATGTCTTGTCATTTCAGAATTGCTTCAACTAACGCCAAAATGGGATTACCAGAAGTAACTTTAGGCGTAATTCCTGGCTATGGAGGAACACAACGTTTGGCACAATTAATCGGAAAAGGAAGAGCAATGGAATTAATCATGACAGCGAACATGATTGATGGAGAAACGGCTAAATCATATGGTTTAGTGAATCATGTGGTGCCACAAGAAGAATTATTAGATTTAGCAAAATCAATTGCCACAAGAATTAGCAACAACTCAAGTGTAGCGATTGCCAAAGCTATTGAGTCAATTAACGCCAATTATGAAGATGGCGTAAATGGATTTCAAACTGAAATTAAAAACTTCGGCGCTTCTTTTGGAACGGAAGACTTTAAAGAAGGAACAACTGCCTTTTTAGAGAAAAGAAAAGCTGTTTTTACCGGAAAATAATTTATTAAATATTAAAAAAAACATTATACTATGAAAAAGAATCTACTTATACGATTATTGATTATTACCGTTTTTGTTTCAACTTTAAGTGCTTTAGGAAGTTGTAGTGTTCAAGTTAACCGAAGAACAACAGTTGTTCGTAAATCTAAACCGCTTCCTCCAGGTCATGCCAAGAAAATTTATGGTGATAAGAGCGCTAAAAACTATACTAAAAAGAGACGTCGTTAATATCACAATTTAAAATAAACAAAGCCACTATTTTAGTGGCTTTTGTGTTTCTAGGAAATAAATATCAACTACTATTTTCTTATATTTGTTAGAAACTACTTAAGATGTCATCTCAAACCCGATTAACAAGAGCATATAAAAACGCACTCCGAATTAAATTTACCGATTCGGATAAGTTTATTTTGTTTAGCGATTGTCATCGTGGAGATGGAAGTTTTGCGGATGATTTTGCCAATAATCGCAATATTTACATGCATGCTTTACATCAATATTACAAAAATGATTTTCAATATATTGAATTAGGCGATGGCGATGAATTATGGGAAAACCTGTTTTTCAAAGACATTATTGAAGCGAATAAAAACGTGTATTTGTTGTTGAAAAAATTCTATCATAGAAACAAATTGCACATGATTTATGGAAATCATGATATGGTGTACCGAAATCCGAACATTGCAAAAAAACATTTTGCAGCATATTTTGATACTGCGGCTGGCAAAAACGTCCCATTAATGCCGACTTTAACTTTCAACGAAGCAATCGTTTTAGAACATTCAGAAACAGGCCAAGAACTCTTTTTAACTCACGGACATCAAGCGGATTTTATGAATTATGTAGGTTGGAAATTCAACAGATTTTTTGTGCGCGTTTTATGGAAACCGCTACAAGTTTGGGGAATTAAAGATCCGACAAGTCCAGCTAAAAATTATCTCGAATCTTTAAAAATTGAAAGAAGAATTAAAAGATGGATTGCAGATAACGGAAATAAAATAACTATCATTGGCCACACACACCGACCACATTTTCCGAAACCAAGTGAAAATTTACTGAATTTTTTCAATGACGGAAGTTGTGTTCATCCCAGAAATATT
This sequence comes from Bacteroidota bacterium, assembly GCA_040385445.1. Lineage (GTDB taxonomy): Bacteria > Bacteroidota > Bacteroidia > Flavobacteriales > Flavobacteriaceae > Flavobacterium. Next base: position 11,103 of record JAZKHI010000097.1, read on the forward strand.
ACTGGAATTGAAATTGAAAACGGCAAAATTTCGCTAATCAAATGGCTGATTGACACCAATGATGATGGCGTTTTACAAATTGTAAAAGAATACATTGAAACACCACAGAAGTTGAGTGATTATAAATAAAAACAATTCTGTCATTCTGAACTTGTTTCAGAATCTCGAAGTGTTTTTAGATTCTGAAACAAGTTCAGAATGACAAAAAGTGTATTATTGTTCTGGCGCAATTTCAATCGCTAAACCTTCTAAATCTTCCGTAATATGAATTTGGCAACCCAAACGACTGTTGTCTTTTACGTGATAGGCATCGGCTAACATGGCTTCTTCATCATCATTTCTTTCTGATTGCAGTACATCGTTTAACACATAACATTGACAAGACGCACACATTGCCATTCCGCCACAAATACCAATGGTTCCTTCTTCAGCTAATTCATAAGAACGAATCAACTCCATCACATTCATATTCATGTCTGTTGGCGCTTGAACTTCGTGGTTTACACCATTTCTATCCGTAATATATATCGTAACGTCTTGTGCCATTTTTAGTTTCAAGTTTCAGGTTTCAAGTTTGAGGTTCGCTTAACTTGAAACCTGAAACTTGAAACTAAATTATATTTAATCTATTGATTTTACAACCGCTTTTTCCGCTTCTTTTCTTGTTCCATCAAAACCATCAACTCCAGAAACAGTTGTGTATTTTAACACATAACGTTTTCCTGGGTTGATTCTATTATACACACTTTGACACATTAAAGTCGCTTCGTGGAAACCACATAAAATCAACTTTAACTTTCCTGGATATATATTTACATCACCAATCGCGTAAATTCCGTCAATGTTCGTTTGATAGTCTAAAGCGTTATTTACTTTGATGGCATTTTTCTCAATTTCTAATCCCCAATTGGCAATGGCACCTAATTTTGGAGTTAGTCCGAAAAGTGGAATAAAATAATCGGTTTTTACGTTTTGATGCGCGCCATTAATATCTAAATCGATAGATTCTACGTGCTCACTTCCGTTAATTCCGGTTACTTCAGCTGGAGTAATTAATTTAATTTTTCCAGATTTTTTTAATTCTTGTACTTTTTCTACAGAATCTAAAGCACCACGGAATTCATTTCTTCTGTGAATTAAAGTAACTGACGAAGCTACATTCGAAAGGAAAATACTCCAATCTAAAGCTGAATCACCACCACCAGCAATTACTACGTGTTTGTTTCTGTATTTTTCTGGATCTTTTACGAAGTAATCTACTCCTTTTTCTTCATAAAAAGCGATGTCATCTAATTGTGGTTTTCTTGGTTCGAAAGTTCCCAAACCACCAGCAATTGCAATCGCTTTTGCTTTATGTTGTGTGCCTTTATTTGTAGTAACGATAAAAGAACCGTCTTCTAATTTTTCAATGGTTTCAGCTGTTTCAGCCAAAGTAAAACCGGGTTGAAATTGCTTAATTTGTTCCATTAAATTCGTTACTAAATCACCCGCCAATACTTCAGGATAACCTGGAATATCAAAAATAGGTTTTTTAGGATATAATTCTGCTAACTGCCCACCTGGTTGAGGAAGAGCGTCAATAATATGACATTTTAATTGTAATAATCCTGCTTCAAAAACAGCAAAAAGCCCAGTCGGACCTGCACCAATTATTAATATATCAGTTTCAATCATTTATTTTTTGTTGAAGTTATGGGTTTAAAAATTACCCAAATCTTTTTTATACTTTTAAGCGATATTTTCTACCGTTTCTATCTGAGGAACGTACTTTTTGATTGTTGTTTCCACACCAGCTTTCATTGTGCTAATACTTAAACTACAACTTGTACAAGCACCTTGCAAACGCACTTTTACGTGTTTTCCATCAAGTACTTCTACTAATTCAATATCACCACCATCTGAATTTAAAAACGGACGGATTTCGCTTAACGCTTTCTCGATATTCTCGTTTATTTCAATTTCTGTCATTTTTTAGACTTTTAGATTATTAGAATCTTTAGATTTTTGGAGTTCTTAAACTGGTCTAAGATATACAAAAAACCAAAATGTCTATTTTTTCACAGCAGAACATCCTGCCATTGTTGTAATTTTTATTGCTTCCGTAGCGGGTAACGTTTCATTTCTTTTCACCGTTTCAGACACTACGCTTCTTGCTAATTCTTCGAAAACAGTTTCTAAAATTGTACCCGTTTGCATAGCTGCAGGTCTCCCGTAATCTCCTGCTTCTCTAATACTTTGTACTAACGGAACTTCACCTAAAAACGGAACTTCTAAATCTTCAGCTAAGTTTTTCGCACCTTCTTTTCCAAAGATATAATATTTATTATCAGGAAGTTCTTCTGGTGTAAAATACGCCATGTTTTCAATGATTCCCAATACTGGAACTTGAATAGAATCTGACATAAACATTGAAACTCCTTTTTTCGCATCCGCTAAAGCTACCGCTTGAGGCGTACTTACAACAACTGCACCAGTAATGGGTAACGATTGCATAATTGACAAGTGAATGTCACCTGTTCCTGGAGGCAAATCGATTAACATGAAATCTAATTCTCCCCAGTTCGCATCAAAAATCATTTGGTTTAAGGCTTTTGAAGCCATTGGTCCACGCCAAATAACCGCTTGATCTGGTTTGGTAAAAAATCCGATAGATAAAATTTCAACCCCATAACTTTGTACCGGTTGCATTTTCGATTTTCCATCAATTTCTACTG
>JAZKHI010000098.1:0-6199 GCA_040385445.1 Bacteroidota bacterium
CAGGATTTCCAGTTTACAAAGGAAAAGGTGCCAAATTACAACGTGCTTTAATTTCATATTTCTTAGATAAAAATACAGATGCAGGTTACAAAGAATACCAAGTACCGCATTTAGTAAACGAAGCTTCGGCTTATGGAACGGGACAATTACCAGACAAAGACGGACAAATGTATCACGACGCAACGGATAATTTATATTTAATTCCAACTGCAGAAGTACCTGTAACTAACATTTTCAGAGATGATTTAGTTTCAGAAAACGATTTGCCAATTTTATGTACAGGTTATACACCATGTTTCCGAAGAGAAGCAGGTTCTTATGGCGCTCATGTTCGTGGATTGAATCGTTTACACCAATTTGATAAAGTAGAAATTGTACGTATCGAAAAACCCGAGAACTCTTACGCAGCGTTAGACGGAATGGTAGATCACGTGAAAGAAATTTTACAAGAATTAAAATTACCCTACCGAATTTTACGTTTATGTGGTGGCGATATGAGTTTCGCATCAGCATTAACGTATGACTTTGAAGTATTTTCTACAGCGCAAGATCGTTGGTTAGAAATTTCTTCTGTATCTAATTTCGAAACGTTCCAAGCGAACCGATTAAAATTAAGATATAAAGATGCGAATGGTAAAAACCAATTGGCACACACGTTAAACGGAAGTTCATTAGCTTTACCTCGTGTTTTAGCTGGACTTTTAGAAAACTATCAAACACCAGAAGGAATTGTAATTCCGGAAGTATTAAGAAAATATACTGGATTTGATATTATCAACTAGTTTTGTCATGCTGAACTCGTTTCAGCATCTCTCATAATAAAAAAAGCAACTTTTAAGAGTTGCTTTTTTGGTTTTAATCCACAATTGCAAATCATAAAAGAATTACTCAAAACTTAACCACAAAGTTTGTCACCCTGAAAGGGTCTCACACAATATAATTCACATCAGTATTAAAAACAAACAGTAAGAGATGCTTTCAGCATGACAAGATTGTGGATAATTCTTAAATATTTACTAACCTTGCAACGAGTTGACTAATTTTTGTTAATTTAGTGGCTTGTTATTATGAAAAAAATACTCTCATATCTGTTTTTCTTTTTCTCGCTAATTAGTTTCGCTCAAAACGAACAATTGGCACAGAATTATTTTGACCAAGGTGAATTTGATAAAGCCACTTTGTTGTATGAAGAAATGGATAAAAAACAACCTGGAAATTTCTATTTTACTCAAAAATTAGTGAGTTGTTACCAAGGTTTAAAACAATTTGACAAAGCGGAAAAATTGCTTTTAAGCAAAAAAGAAAAATCCAATCAACCCAATTTTTTTGTAGAATTAGGTTACAATGCCCAATTGCAAAAAGACCAAGCCAAAGCCGATTCCTATTATAAAAAAGCAATTGATGCTGTGGCGAATCAACCGAATTACGCCTATCAAATTGGGCAAGCTTTCGAACAAAAACAACTATTACAACAAGCTTATAATACGTATGAAATTGGTCAGAAAGCCAATTCTAGCATGAATTTCGATTACCAAATGGCATTACTTCAAGGTCAAATGGGAAATTTAGATGTGATGGTGGTGAAGTTATTGGATTATTCCTATTCGAATGTCAATGCAACTTTGAGCGTTCAAAACCAACTGGTGCTTTTTATGCAAGATGATGCGGAAAATGTGTTTGCCAATTCCTTAAAAAAAGAACTTTTAATCCGAACTCAGAAAACACAAGACATTTATTGGAATCAGTTTTTAAGTTGGTTATATGTAAATCAGAAAGAATACAACAAAGCGTTTATTCAAGAAAAATCAATTTATAAAAGAAATCCAGAATCGTTTGACGATATTATTCAGCTCGCACAAATCTGTGTAACCGAAAAAGATAATGAAACGGCACAAGCCATTTTTCAATTCATTTTACAAAACACCACAGACGAATCTACGATTTTAAATGCGCAATATTTTCTGTTGAAGAATGAGATTTCGAATGCAAAACCGGAAAATTATCCGTTAATTCAATCGAAGTTTGATACGTTATTAGGTCAATTTGGCGATTCTCCTTTTTCGGTAGATTTACAAATATTAGCCGCACATTTTAAGGCGTTTTACTTAAATGATTTTGAAAATGCGAAAGTACTTCTAGATAAATTGATGGAAATGCCATTGAATATTCGTCAGAAAGCGAAAATAAAAATGGAACTGGCAGATGTTTTTGTATTTAACGAAAAATTCAATCAGGCGATTATTTATTACGCGCAAATTCAGAATGATTTACCGAATGACGAGTTTTCACACGAAGCCGGTATGCGAATGGCGAAAACGAGTTTCTTTAAAAAGGATTTCAATTGGGCCAAAAAACAAGCGAGTGAATTAAAACAAGCTTCTACCCAATTAATCGCCAATGATGCGGTGGAATTGTTTTTATTAATTAGCGATAATGAAGCGGAAGATTCCCTAAAAGTCGCGTTACAAGATTTCTCAAAAGCCGATTTATTAGAATATCAAAACAAACCAGCTGAAGCCTTAGATGCCTTTTTACAAATTTTAGTAAAACACAAAGGACAAAGCATTGAAGCAGGAACTTTGTATAAAGTGGGTAGAAATTATGAAAAATTAGGTAATTTTGCCAAAGCAATTAGCTATTATCAAACCATTTTAGACAATCATAAAGACGGAATTTATATTGATGAAGCCTTATTTTATTCGGCAGAAATTTATAGAAAACAACTCAACGATTTAGAAAAAGCCAAAAGCTTGTACGAAAAAGTCGTACTCGAACATCCGGATAGTATTTATTTTACGGAAGCTCGAAAACAATACCGTCAATTGCGAGGCGACAAACAACAAGGAATATAACAGATTAACATATATAACATGAAATTCAATACCAAAGTAATTCACGGAAATCAGCATCACGATCCAAGTACTGGAGCGGTAATGCCACCAGTATATCAAACTTCTACATTTGTACAAACGAGTCCAGGTGTGCCTTTAGCAGAATACGAATACAGTAGAGCTGCCAATCCAACTCGTACCGCTTTAGAACAAGCTTTAGCAAGTATTGAAAACGGAGTTCGTGGTTTAGCTTTTGCTTCTGGTTTAGCCGCAACAGATTCAGTAATGAAACTATTAAAACCTGGCGATGAAGTCATTGCTATGGACGATTTATATGGTGGAACGTACAGAATGTTCGCGCGTATTTATCAAGAATATGGAATTAAATTCCATTTTGTGGACATGACGAATTACGAGAAATTTCAATCGTTAATTAATGAAAACACGAAATTGGTTTGGGTAGAAACACCAACAAATCCATTAATGAAATTAGCTGATATTGCAGAAATTGCGAAAATCACTCAAAAACATAAGTTACTTTTTGCAGTTGACAACACGTTTGCAACTCCATATTTACAAAAACCTTTAGATTTAGGTGCAGATATCGTAATGCATTCGGCAACTAAATATTTAGGCGGACACAGTGATGTAATTGCTGGTGCGTTAATTGTAAAAGACGAAGCATTAGGCGAAAAATTACACTTTGCTCAATTTGCAACAGGTGGAACGTTAGGACCAATGGATAGTTATTTGGTTTTAAGAGGAATCAAAACGTTACATTTACGTGTACAAAGACATTGTGAAAACGGTGCAAAAGTGGCGGAATATTTAGTCAACCATCCAAAAGTGGAAAAGGTTTATTATCCAGGATTAGAAGATAGCCCAAATCACGGTATCGCTAAAAAACAAATGATTGGTGGTTTTGGAGGAATGGTTTCTTTCACATTCAAATCGGGTGCGAAAGCAGATGCGATTAAAATGTTAGAAAAAGTAAAAGTATTCACTTTAGCCGAATCTTTAGGTGGTGTGGAATCTTTGGCAAATCATCCAGCATTAATGACACATGCTTCTATTCCGGAAGAAAAACGTAAGGAAATTGGAATCACTGACGATTTAGTTCGTTTAAGTGTTGGTGTAGAAGATATTTCAGACTTACTTGCCGATTTAGAACAAGCTTTTCAATAATTGAAATTGATATAGAACAAAAAACCCAGCAAATTGCTGGGTTTTTTGTTTGTTTATGAAATTCCATGCTTTATTATACTATAAAATGCTGCTAAAAGCATCAAAAGAATTAATGTTAAAAAAACAACTCCGAAAGTTTTCAAACAAACTAATTTGCCAGCAACGCCATAACTTTCTTCATATTTTTCAATTAATACTTTTTCGATAGTCTCTTTATTCCTATATCGAATCCATAAATAAATCCAACCTATTGGATAAAAAATAATATTTGACAGAATGTAACTCATTTCTTTTAATTTTCATTTCAAATATACTCGTTTTCTTATGATTTCGTGCTAAACTAAAATCGTATTCAGACTCAAATCGTTAATAAAACTATATCGACACAGAAAATATTATTTATAAATAGTATTTTTGCAAAAAAATTACACTAATGAGTTTCGAAAAAGAAATTGCCCGTAGGAGAACTTTTGGAATTATCTCGCATCCAGATGCTGGAAAAACGACTTTAACAGAAAAACTGTTATTGTTTGGAGGTGCCATTAATGAAGCTGGTGCAGTAAAAAGTAATAAAATTAAAAAAGGGGCAACTTCCGATTTCATGGAAATTGAACGTCAGCGTGGAATTTCGGTTTCAACGTCGGTGTTAGCCTTCAATTATAAAGAGAAAAAAATAAACATCTTAGATACACCTGGACATAAGGATTTTGCTGAAGATACTTTCCGTACGCTAACGGCTGTTGATAGCGTTATTGTTGTGGTTGACGTAGCAAAAGGTGTGGAAGAACAAACCGAAAAACTGGTAGCTGTTTGTAGAATGCGAAACATTCCAATGATTGTTTTCATTAACAAATTAGACCGTGAAGGTAAGGATGCTTTCGACTTAATGGACGAAGTGGAACAAAAATTAGGTTTGCAAGTTACGCCGTTGAGTTTCCCAATTGGTATGGGTTACGATTTCCAAGGAATTTATAATATTTGGGAAAAGAATATCAATTTATTTGAAGGTGATAGCAGAAAAAACATTGAAGAAACGATTGCTTTTTCTGACCTACAAAACCCAGAATTAGAAAAAATTATTGGTGAAAAACCAGCTAATAAATTACGTGAAGAAATAGAATTAATTTCTGAAGTATATCCTGAATTCGATAGAGAACAATATTTATCTGGAAAATTACAACCGGTATTTTTTGGTTCGGCTTTAAATAATTTTGGAGTTCGTGAATTGTTAGATTGTTTTATCGAAATCGCTCCAACGCCACAACCAAAAGATTCTGATACGCGTTTAGTAGATTCTAACGAGAAAAAATTCAGTGGTTTTGTGTTTAAAATCCACGCGAATATGGATCCGAAACACCGTGACCGTTTGGCTTTCGTGAAAATTGTATCGGGAACTTTCGAAAGAAACAAACCGTATTTACATGTTCGTCAAGGAAAAAACATGAAATTCAGTAGTCCGAATGCTTTCTTCGCGGAGAAAAAAGAAATTGTAGATATTTCTTATCCTGGTGATATTGTAGGTTTACACGATACAGGTAATTTCAAAATTGGAGACACGTTAACTGAAGGTGAAGCAATGAATTTTAAAGGAATTCCAAGTTTCTCTCCAGAGCATTTCCGTTATATCAATAATGCCGATCCGTTAAAAGCGAAACAATTAGAAAAAGGTGTCGACCAATTAATGGACGAAGGTGTGGCGCAGTTGTTTACTATTGAAATGAATGGAAGAAAAGTAATTGGAACAGTTGGTGCGCTTCAATACGAGGTGATTCAATACCGTTTAGAGCACGAATACGGCGCGAAATGTACTTACGAGAACTTTCCTGCTTATAAAGCGTGTTGGGTGCTTCCAGACGATCCTAAAAACGAAGAATTTAAAGAATTCAAACGCGTGAAGCAAAAATTTATGGCACATGACAAACATAATCAATTGGTGTTTTTAGCAGATAGTGAATTTTCGATTCAAATGACACAACAAAAATATCCGAGTGTAAAATTATTTTTCACTTCTGATTATCATAAAAACGAGAATTAATAAAATACATTTAGAATAAAAAAAAGAGTCCCGAGAAATCAGGACTCTTTTTCATTGTAATTAAATAATTGTGTTGCTGGGTTATTTAATGTATTATTTCTTAATTATCAAGAATTCACTACGTCTGTTTTGCGCATGTTCTTCTTCC
>JAZKHI010000099.1:0-1757 GCA_040385445.1 Bacteroidota bacterium
AGAGAGATTTAAAAATCTAGTTTTTAACCAAAATTTATTATTATGAAAAAAGTCATTTTATTACTTACGAGTTTTATTTCAGTAACCGCATTTTCTCAGGAAGAAGTGAAGAGTTCAAGCGAAGCTAGATTTGGAATCAAGGGAGGATTAAATTATTCCACTGTTACTAAAGGAGACTTCGAAGAAGGATTAGACCCTAGAACCAGTTTTCACCTTGGTGTTTTTGGTGAAATTCCATTAGCTGGACAAGTATTATACTTGCAACCCGAAATGCTATATTCAAGACAGGGTTTTGAAAGTAATTATGAGTTTTTAGGAGTAAATTACAAAGACGAATATCAGATAGATTATATTAATGTTCCTGTATTATTAAAAATACGTGCAGGAAATGTACTTTCATTTGAAGCTGGACCACAATTTGGATTAAAAATCAGTGAAAAAATCGTTAGTAACGATTCGGAAGTGGAAAGAAATGATATTAATGAATTTGATACCGCACTAGCAGCTGGAGTTTCCCTGAACTTTAATGAATTCTTCATATCTGGAAGATATACCTATAGTTTTAACGAAATTATAGAAGATTCAAACAGTAAAAACTCCGTATTTCAAATTGGTTTAGGATTCAAATTCTAACCTGCTTAAAAGTCATAAAAAAAGTCCGTTCCAATAAAATCGGAACGGACTTTTTTATTTCTTAATCTATTTATTTTTTCTTTGCTGTTTTTTTTGTTTTTCCGTTTATTACTTTAATCGCAACATACATAAACAAAACAAAAGAGATTAATCGTAATAACATAAAAATACTTTCGCTTTGCATAAATCCTAAAAATTTCAAATCAAAAGGTAAAGCCAAAAAAGCAGAAATTATTGCAATTAATAACAATTTTGAATTAGTCATATTTTTAAAAAAATTCATCATACTTTATAAAATTAATTAAAGAAAGAATCAACAAACTCTGATTTATTAAACACTTGTAAATCTTCGATTCCTTCACCTACTCCAATATATTTCACTGGAATTTGAAATTGATCTGAAATACCGATTACCACACCACCTTTTGCCGTTCCATCTAATTTTGTTACTGCTAAACAAGAAACTTCTGTAGCCGCTGTAAATTGTTTAGCTTGCTCAAAAGCGTTTTGCCCAGTTGAGCCGTCAAGTACTAACATTACATCGTTTGGCGTATTAGGAACCACTTTTTGCATTACATTTTTCACTTTGGTCAACTCATTCATTAAACCAACTTTATTATGTAAACGACCAGCAGTATCAATAATAACTACATCTGCATTTTGTGCTACAGCAGATTGTAAGGTATCAAAAGCAACAGAAGCTGGATCAGAACCCATTTGTTGTCTTACCATTGGCACACCTACTCTATCTGCCCAAATTTGTAATTGGTCAATTGCGGCCGCTCTAAACGTATCGGCTGCACCTAAAACGACACTATAACCTGCTTTTTTAAATTGATTGGCTAGTTTTCCAATAGTTGTTGTTTTTCCAACACCATTTACACCAACTACCATAATTACATATGGTTTAGTATCTTTTGGAATAGTAAATTCTGAATCGTTTCCTGAGTTAGTTTCTGATAAAAGCGCACCGATTTCTTCTCTTAAAATTAAATTAAGTTCGTCTGTACCTAAATATTTATCTTGAGAAACTCTTTTTTCAATGCGTTGAATAATTTTCAATGTTGTGTTTACACCAACATCTGAAGAAATAAGTACTTCTTCTAAATTATCTAAAACTTCAT
>JAZKHI010000100.1:0-2967 GCA_040385445.1 Bacteroidota bacterium
CATCCCAAGAATTTGCCCAGTTTACTTCGTCACCAACAAGTGTAATATAAGGTTTTTCAGCAGAAAGTTCTCTGTCTTTTGCAGTTGCAGTAACTGTAATTGAAGTGTTTTCTTTAAAACGACGAGCCGTTTCTCTTAATACGGCAAAGGCTTCAGGTAAAATTTCGTTTAATACTTTTTCAGAAATTTCATAAGCTTCTTTTTCTAACCTATCAATTTCTGTGTATATGTTTTCTCTTGCATCAACATCAACAGTGTTTTCTGCATCCGTTTTTAGAGCTTCAATTTTGTTATCTTTTTCGGCACGAGCTTGATTGATTTTATCTTTAAAGAAAGTCGTTTTAGCTCTCAATTCGTCGTGTGAAATAGTTTTTAATCCTTCTTGAAAAGAATTGATTTTATTTACAATGGGCTGAATGGCTTTGATGTCATTAGCAGATTTATCACCTACAAATACTTTTAATATCGAATTTATAATACTCATAATATGTTTTTTAATATATGTTGTAAACCTTGCGGTTTTGTTTTTCGTTTGCAAAGATAACCAAAAAAAAAGCCTCACCGAAGAGACTTTTTAATGGGTTATTTATTTTTTAATATTCATCCTCGTTCCAAAGATAATCTTCGTCTGTTGGATAATCAGGCCAAATTTCTTCCATTGACTCATAAATTTCACCTTCATCCTCAATAGACTGTAAGTTTTCTACCACTTCTAATGGTGCTCCAGCTCTAATCGCGTAGTCAATTAATTCGTCTTTTGTAGCAGGCCAAGGTGCATCACTTAAATATGATGCTAATTCTAACGTCCAATACATCTTATTTAGATTTTTAGTTTAATGCAAAAATAAATTTATTACTTAAAAAGACAAGTTTTTTTTGAATTATTTTTTAATAAATTTTAAGAACTTAATTTCAGTAGGTAATATTCAGTTTAATATGGAACTAAACACTATTTACTATAAGTGAATTCCTATTTTCTAGGTATCCATTTCACTTCATCAGCGTTCAAATCATGAGACAACTTTCGTGCCAATACAAATAAATAGTCAGAAAGTCGGTTTAAGTACTTAATTGCTATGTCAGCCACAGGTTCATTATGACTTAAATGTACGGCTAAACGCTCAGCTCTCCTACAAACACAACGTGCTACATGACAATATGACACAGTTGTATGTCCGCCCGGTAAGACAAAATGCGTCATTTGTGGCAATTCTTCTTCCATGGTATCGATTTCTTTCTCCAATAATTCGATATCACTTTCAAGTATCCCAAGATTTTGTAGGCGTTTTTCTCCGTTTTTCAAAACCTCTTTTTCTGGTGGTGTAGCTAAAATAGCGCCTACAGTAAATAGTCTATCTTGAATTTCGATTAAAATATCTTTATAATGTTGATTAAAATCTTGATCACGAATTAATCCGATATATGAATTTAACTCATCAACCGTTCCATAACTTTCAATTCGGATATGGTCTTTTGGAACTCGCGTACCGCCAAATAGAGCAGTAGTACCTTTGTCTCCTGTTTTAGTATATACTTTCATTACTTGTTTTTATTTTTTTGAAGCGAAACCACAACACCAAGTGTAATTGATAAAGCAATGAAAGCTAATGACAACCATTCTGGGAAAAACTGTGGAAAGTGATGAATCAATAACATTTTGATACCCACAAAAGTTAAAATAGCAATTAAACTATATTCAATATAACTGAATTTTTCAATCATATTCGCTAAAAAGAAATACATAGAACGTAGTCCTAAAATGGCGAAAATATTAGAACTAAAGACTAAAAACGGATCAGAAGTTATGGCTAAAATTGCCGGAACACTGTCTAGCGCAAAAATAACGTCCATTACTTCAATTACTATTAAGGCAATAAATAAAGGTGTTACGAATCTGGTTCCATCTTTTTTGATGAAGAAATTTTGATCTTCTATTTCAGGGTGAACTGGGAATATTTTGCCAATAATTTTATATATTTTAGAATCTTTTGGGTCAAATTCTTCCTCTTCCTTTGTGAAAAGCATTTTCATGGCTGTAAAAATTAAGAAAGCACCAAAAACATATATAATCCATTCAAACCTGTTAATAAGTGCTACACCTAAAAATATCATTAAACCCCTAAATACAATAGCTCCTATGATTCCCCAGAATAAAACTCTATGTTGAAATTTTTGTGGAATTTTGAATGAAGCAAAAATGATGGCAATTACGAAAATATTATCGGCACTTAAAGAAAGTTCAATTAAATAACCTGTTATGAATTTGATTGAAGCTTCAAGAGGCTCAAGTTTTGTTGGATTCGCAATATGGTTACCACTATATAATAGGTAAACAACCCCAGAAAATATAAATGAAAGAGTAACCCATAAAATGGTCCATTTTGAGGCTTCTTTACTACTAATAATATGTGGGTTTTTGTTAAAAACACCTAAATCTAAAGCTAAAAAAATAGAAATAGCCACTAAAAAAATAATCCAAACTGTCATAATAATTGATTTTTAGCAAATATAAATTAAAATTCAGAATTTAGTAGTGTAGAGAAGTTAAAAGTTCTATAGAAATACGTTCAATTGTTCTTTTTGAGCTTTTTTTGTAAACACACCCTTTAATTGTTAATTAAAAATCACTAAAAAGTATTTTATTTTTAATTTGCCCCTAAATTTTTAGGGGTAAATTTTTTTATTTGTGTTTTATTTGTATTTTTGTCCCATAAAATTAAGGATATAATTTTTTAAAACACAACTTTATGGCTACACTTCGTTTCCAAGCTTTAGACAAAGCTACTAGTAGAAAACCAGTTTCTTTTGAAGAAACGGCAAGAAAATCAGAAATTTTTGGTTCAAATGTCTTTGGTGACAAAGCCATGCGACAGTTTTTAACTCCTGATGCTTACAAAGCAGTTAAAAGTGCTATTGAATTAGGAACTAAAATCGATCGTAAAATTGCTGATTATGTAGCAATGGGAA
>JAZKHI010000101.1:0-9046 GCA_040385445.1 Bacteroidota bacterium
GCAATTGAAGCTGTAATTCCGCCAGCAAAATCGTTATGATTGTCTTTTAGCATAATCATATCGTATAATGCAAATCGGTGATTTTCACCACCACCAATTTTTACCGCCCATTTTTCACAAGCTCTAAAATTCGGAGTTGTTTTACGAGTATCTAAAATTTTCGCGCCCGTTCCTTCAATTAATCGCACATAACTTTTGGTTTTTGTGGCGATAGCACTCATACGTTGCATACTGTTTAACACCAAACGCTCTGCTTTTAATATCGATTGTGAACTTCCGTGCACATGAAAAACCACATCGCCATATTTCACATCAGTACCATCTTCAATAAAAGTTTCCACTTTCATATTCGAATCCACATAATTAAAAACCATTTTTGCAAATTCTACTCCAGCAATAATCCCGCTGTCTTTTACCAAAAGTTTCGCACTTCCTTGCGCAGAAGCTGGAATACAGGCTAACGAACTATGATCGCCATCGCCGACATCTTCTCTTATGGCATTGGAAATTATTAAATCTAATTCGTTTTGAAATTGTTGTTCTGTAATCATATTATATATTTTTTTGCCACTAAGGCGCTAAGACACTAAGTTTTTTTTCTGTTTTATTATTAACCTTGCCAAACATTAATCTTTTCAACTACATCATTGTGATTGAAACTTAATCTTAAACTTCCAGTATTAATTCCTGTTCCTGAGTAACCTAAATAATAATTATAGTCATTATTCACTTCACTATCGGGATTACCTAACAAATTAATAATTTGAGTTTTATTCATTCCAATTAATTGGTTATTATTTCTCAAATTATTCATCATTATCCATCTCAAACCCCAATTATTTTCCAAATTCAAGTTACTATGTTTCCATTTCTCACTGTCAAATTTAGTTCCAGAAATTCTTCCTTTTAAAGAAAATCCTAGAATCACAATAATAAAAACTCCGATTACATAATAATATATTTTTCTCATAATCTAAATAACTGAATACTCACAACTGCCAACTGAACACTAAAATTATACCTCATCACTTGTAAACGATTGTTGCATTTTTCTCTTGTAAGGTCTAATAATCAAACGCGCTTCTCTATCGAAACGAATGTAATTGTAAACCCAATTTAGGAAAACTACAGCTTTATTTTTAAATCCAATTAAAGAAATCAAATGGATAAACATCCAAACAAACCAAGCAAAAACACCATGAAAATGTAATTTCGGTAAGTCAACTACGGCTTTGTTTCTTCCAATAGTTGCCATTGAACCTTTATCATTATATTCAAACGCTTTTAAGGGTTTATTATTTTGTAAATTAACTAAATTTTCTGCTAATAAACATCCTTGTTGCATGGCAGGTTGCGCCATTTGCGGATGTCCTTTTGGATATTTTGCTGTTTCCATGATACAAATATCGCCAACAGCAAAAATATTATCGTAACCTTTTACTTTATTATGCGCATCGACTTTAATTCTATCGATTCTTTCGAAAATAGCTTCCTTATTTAAACCACTAATTAGTTTTCCAGCTACTCCTGCTGTCCAAATTACCGTTGAAGAATGGAATTCTAAATCGGTATTTGTAGTAACTACAACACTGTCATATCCAGTTACACGAACATCTTTATGGACATTTACACCTAATTGTATCAAGAATTTTTCAGCAGCAATCGATGATTTTTCCGTCATCGTATCTAAAATTCTATCGCCACTTTGCACCAAATGAATTTGCATTCTATTAATATCTAAATCGGGATAATCTTTTGGCAAAACTGCTTTTTTCATTTCAGCTAAAGCTCCAGCCAACTCTACTCCTGTTGGTCCACCACCCACTAAAACGAAATTCATTAAACTTTCACGTTCAGCTTCGTCATCTGTTAAAAGAGCAGCTTCGAAACTTTCTAAAATTAAACTTCTAATATTTAAGGATTGCGGAATGGTTTTCATCGACATACTATTTCGTTCAATTTCTTTATTGCCAAAATAGTTTGTTTTTGTTCCGGTTGCCACCACTAAATAATCGTAATGTAAATCGCCAATATCAGCAATTATTCTATTATTTGTCGCGTCAATTTCTTTCACATCGGCCAATCGAAAATAAAAATCTTTGTATTCTTTTATCACTTTTCGAATTGGATACGCAATAGAATCTGGCTCTAAACCGCCAGTTGCCACTTGATATAACAAAGGTTGAAAGGTGTGATAATTGTGTTTATCTAACATGACCACTTGGAAGTTTTTGTGTCGCAATTTCTTAGCTAAAGATATTCCAGCAAAACCGCCGCCTATAATTACAATTCTTTTTAATTCAGAATCTGGTATGTTCATTTTTGAAGAGTTTATTTACAAATTTAAGTTATATTTTAGTTTTTTTAAACACAGATTGAAGAAATTTAAGAAATCTTTATAATCTTTGAAATAATCACTTTCAACTTGATTCTTTTTACTTTTTACTTGGCTTTTTTCAAAAGACTTTTACTTTTTTTAATAATCTTTGTAACAAAATCCAAAACACAACTACTTATCGTATATGAAATCTGAATCGGAAGAAAGTTTCGTTAAACAATTAAAGGCTAATCAGAATATTGTCCACAAAATTTGTAGGCTATATACTTCTGATCAAGACTCGCATAATGATTTGTTTCAGGAAATTACCATTCAGTTATGGAAGGCTTTCCCGAAATTTAGAGGCGAATCGAAATTTACAACTTGGGCGTATCGTGTTGGGTTGAATACGGCTATTACTTTATATCGAAAGAAAAAAAGAAGTATTGAAACGACGCCTTTTGACACAGAATTTCACAGAATAAAAACCGACGAATACAATTTTGAAGAAGAAGAACAATTAAAATTAATGTATAAAGCTATTGCCGAATTGAATGATATTGACAAAGCTTTGATTTTTTTATACTTAGAAGATAAAGATTACACTGAGATTTCAGAAACACTGGGAATTAGTGAAGTGAATGCGCGAGTGAAAATGAATAGAATTAAAGGGAAACTTAAAAAAATATTAAATCCGTAACCTATGGATGAATTAGAATTATTAAAAAAAGACTGGAAGAAAAACGACGGGCAATTTAAACAAGTTTCTGAAAATGAAATTTACGGCATGTTGCACAAAAGTTCGTCTTCTATTGTAAAATGGATATTTATAATAAGTGTTCTAGAAATTGTTCTATGGACTGGTTTGGGCTTTTTAACAAACAACGACACGTATTGGAAAATGTTAGAAAAGTATCATTTAAAAACATTTATGCTTTTAATATCTGTTATAAATTATGCTGTTATCATATTTTTCATTTATAGATTTTACAATAATTATAAAAAAATTAACGCAACAGATTCTGTTAATCATTTACTGAAAAATATTATTGATTCCAGAAAAACTGTAAAACAATATGTTACATACAACCTATTAATGATTGGATTTTTACTAATTGTTGTTTTTGTAGCACAAACCATGTATGAACCAAGATTACAAGAAATCATTCATAAATTTGGTTCGGACACCAATAAAGGTTATGCAATTGTATTTGCTTTTTACTTTATCTTCATTTTAGTTTTTACCTTTATCATTTGGCTCTTTTACAGAGTTATTTATGGCTTTTTCTTACGAAGACTAAAACGCAATTACAACGAATTACAGAAAATAGAATATTAAAAAAAAGTCCTGATAAAATTTTATCAGGACTTTTTTTTAATATTTCCATTGACGTTCTCTGTCTAACTTTGCTTCTTCTTCTAAAATTTCTTGCGGAATAACTTTTAAAAACGAAGCGTGTTGTTCGATGGCGTATTCTATTTGTTCTACAATTTTTTCAACCGAATCATTTTCGTAATCAATTTCTAATGGCGGTTTAATTTCCATCGATTGTAAAATCCCTTTTTTCTTTACAAACAATCCTTTTCTATCAAACGATCTTCGGAATCCATCAATTACAACAGGTACAACAATTGGTTTGTGCTGTTTTATAATGTGAGCTGTTCCTTTACGAACAGGTTTAAATGAACGAGTTGTTCCTTGCGGAAAAGTAATTACCCAACCATCTTCTAAAGCAATTTTAATATTCTCTGTATCGTTTGGATTGACTTCTCTTTGTACATCTTTACCTTCAGCACGCCAAGTTCTTTCCACAGTAATGGCACCAATGTAAGCTAAAATTCGTGGCAACAAACCTTCTTGCATCGTTTCTTTAGCCGCTACATAATAGATGTTTAATTTCGGATTCCATAAATACAAAACATTCTTGATATTATCTTCTCTACCTTTTAAAGAGGCATTGAATACGTGAAACATGGCAGTTACATCTGCAAAATACGTTTGATGATTCGATATAAAAAGTACATTCGTATCTGGTAAACTTCTAATAATTTCAGAACCATCAATTTGTAAGTTATTGAAACTTCTGTATCTACTATGCGTTAAAGCACCAAAAATACGAATTAACCATTTTTTGATAAATAATATATGTCCGAATGGATTTCTTTTAAATAATCCCATAAGTCTAACGTTTAAAAAGGGGATGCAAATTTAGCAATTTTACCTCTATTTCACTGCATTTTTAAACAACTCTTTTAATTCACTGAGCATCATTGCAGTAGCGCCCCAAACCACATATTTCTCTACTTGAAAAGCAGGAACATCAATATTTGTCGCATAAGAAGTTGTCATTTTCGTTTGCACGATAATATCGTCATTAAGTAATTGATGAATAGGGAATTCCAACACTCTTTTCACCTCATCAGGATTGGGAGTGAACTGTAAATTCTCTGTAGAAAAACCTAAATACGGCGTGACCAAAAAATTACTTGGCGGAATATAAATTTCACTACATTGTCGGATTACTTCAATTTTATCCATAGCAATTCCAACTTCTTCTTCTGTTTCTCGAAGTGCGGTAATTTCTAAAGTTTCATCTTCCAATTCTTCTTTCCCACCAGGAAAACTAATTTGCGAAGAATGTACACCAGGATACGTGTTTCGGACAATTAAAGCCAAATGTGCGATATCATCTTTAGGATAAACTAGCATTAAAACCGCAGCATTTCTGGGTTTTTTTTCGGTATAAGTTTTATCCTTAAGATAAGTTATTCGCTCCAAAGGCGCCATTTTTATGTGCGCATCTGTGGCTAACAACTTTTCTTTCTTTAAATTTGCAATATTATTTATAAAGTGACTGAAATCCATTTTTACAATTCTAATTTATAAAGTTACAAAAAATATTCACAAAAATGTATAGTAAAGCCGACGCGCAATTAATAAAAAAAGAATTTTGGTCAACTTTCGGAAACGAGTATCCAAGAAAATGGTTGTTGTATAATACCAAAATTAAAGATGTGACGTTTAAGTTTAATGTAGACAATAAAAAGGCGTACGTTATGCTAGATATTGAACCAAAGGACGAAAATAAAAGAAAAATTTATTTTGAGAAAGTCGAATCGTTAAAAGAAATTTTGAAGGAAGAATTTTTACCAGATGTTATTTTCGACAGAGAACATTATTTAGAAAGCGGGAAAATCATCAGTCGTGTATGGGTAGAACTTACCGATGTGAGTTTGAACCGAAAAACAGATTGGGAAACGATTTTCAATTTCTTTTATGATAAAATGGATGCTTTTGAGCGTTTTTTCTATGAGAATGAAGATTACATTAAAGATTTAGAAGTGAATACGTAGAATTCTTAAAAACTACTCGCAACGTTTGTCATGCTGAAAGCATCTCAAGATAATTCCATAGTTATAAAGATTGTGCTCTTATTGGCACGCAGATTTAAAGGATTGACTTTGATTGTGGATATGGATTACGTGAGACCCTTTCAGGGTGACAAAAAAAGAATAAAAAAAGTCCCGATTGCTCGGGACTTTTTTAAACAAACAAATAAAAAACTAAAAGCAGTAATTGTCTTCTGCGATTACTTTAGCGGCAATTTGCTCACGTAATTTCACTACGTTTGGCATATTTACATATTTTGTATAACGGCGTAATCCCATTAACATCATACGTTGTTCGTCGCCTTCAGCAAAAGAAACAACTCCTTCTTTTCCTTTTTGAGTCACTACATCCACAGCATTGTATAAATACAATTGTGTCATTGCAATATGATCAGCTACTTTATCAGCACCTAATTTTTTAGCCATTTTTTCTGTTCTTAAAACAGCACTTTCAGCCATATAAATTTCAATTAGCATATCTGAAGCTGCCATTAATAATTGTTGGTGCGATTCTAATTCTGGTCCAAATTTTTGAACTGCCGCTCCAGCCACCATTAAAAATGCTTTTTTCAGTTTGCCAACCATTTCTTTTTCTTCAGCTAATAATTCTGTGTAATCTGGCACATCAAAAGATGGAATTCCCATTAATTCTTCGGCAACAGCCATAGCTGGACCTAATAAATCAACGTGACCTTTCATTGCTTTTTTAACCAACATTCCTACAGAAAGCATACGATTAATTTCGTTTGTTCCTTCGTAAATACGAGCAATACGAGCATCTCTCCAAGCTGATTCCATTGGTGTGTCTTCAGAGAATCCCATTCCACCAAAAATTTGAATTCCTTCATCAGTACAATGTTGCACATCTTCTGAAACCGCCACTTTTAAGATAGAACATTCAATTGCATATTCTTCAACACCTTTTAATTCTGCTTCTTGGTGCGAATTTCCTTCCGCTTCACGAGCTTCAATTCTGTTTTGAATATCTCCAGCAGCTCTGTAAGTTGCACTTTCGTCCACATAACAATTCGTAGCCATTTCAGCAATTTTTGCTTGAATCGCACCGAATGAAGAAATCGGCACATTAAATTGTTTTCTTTCATTCGCATATTTTACTGCTCCAGAAATTGTTCTTCTTTGTGCTTCTAAACACGCAGCTGCTAATTTAATACGACCAACATTTAAAGCATTCATGGCAATTTTAAAACCTTCGCCTCTTCCAGCCAACATATTTTCAACAGGAACTTTCGTTTCACTAAAGAAAACCTGACGCGTTGAACTCGCACGAATTCCTAATTTATGTTCTTCTTCACCTAAAGTGATTCCGTTTAAATTTTCTCTATCGTACTCCACAATAAAACCTGTAATGTTTTTATCATCTTCAATACGAGCAAAAACAATCATTACGTTACAAAAACCGGCGTTTGAAATCCACATTTTTTGTCCAGAAATCAAATAATGTTTTCCATCTGCAGATAAAACTGCTTTTGTTTTTCCTGAATTGGCATCTGAACCTGCATCTGGTTCTGTTAAACAGTACGAACCAAACCATTCACCTGAAGCTAATTTTGGCACATATTTTTGTTTTTGTTCTTCTGTTCCGTATAAAGTAATTGGCATAGTTCCAATTCCAGTATGCGCACCAAAAGCCGTTGAGAAAGAACCAGTGGCACCAGAAATATAATCACAAACTAAAGCTGTGTTTACAAATCCCATTCCTAATCCGCCATACGCTTCCGGAACCGCAACTCCTAAGAATCCTAATGCTCCAGCATTTCTCATACATTGCTCTGTGTAGGCGTAATCTTTTTTCTCAAATTTATCTTTATGAGCCCAAAGTTCTTTATCTACGAATTCTTTTACAGAATCACGCATCATAATTTGCTCTTCGTTAAAATCTTCTGGTGTGAAAACGTTTTCACATTTTGTTTCTTTTACCAAAAACTGACCACCTCTTGTTATATCTTCCATTTTTATAATATTTTGAATGTTGGTTTTAAATAGTTTACATCAATTCGAAAATCCCCGCTGTTCCTTGTCCCGTTCCGACACACATAGAAACAATTCCGTATTTCGATTTTCTTAGTTTCATTTCTTCAAATAATTGTACTGATAATTTCGCACCCGTACAACCTAGTGGATGTCCTAAAGCAATCGCTCCACCATTTACATTGATGATATCTGGATTTAAACCTAATTCGCGAGTTACTGCTAAAGCTTGAGAAGCAAATGCTTCGTTCAATTCAATTAAATCGATATCTTTTAATGTTAATCCAGCTTGAGATAAAGCTTTTGGAATAGCTTTTACTGGTCCGATTCCCATAATTCTTGGTTCAACACCCGCAGAAGCGAAGTTTACTAAACGTGCGATTGGTTCTAGATTTAATTCTTTCACCATTTCTTCGCTCATCACTAATACGAAAGCCGCACCATCACTCATTTGTGATGAATTTCCTGCCGTAACAGAACCGTCTGCAGCGAATACTGGTTTTAAATTCGACAAAGCTTCAACTGAAGTTCCTAATCTTGGACCTTCATCTTTTGAAACAATATACGATTTAGTTTCTTTTTTACCGTTTTCATTTACAAACGTTTGTTCGATATTTATCGGAACAATTTGACTATCAAATTTCCCATCAGCTTGAGCTTTTAACGCTTTCATATGAGATTCGTAAGCAAATTTATCTTGATCTTCTCTTGAAATATTGAATTGTTTTGCAACTGCTTCCGCTGTTAAACCCATTCCCCAATAGTAATCTTCATGTCCAGCGGCTGCGACTTTATAATCTGGTGTTGGTTTGTAACCACCCATTGGAATAAAACTCATACTTTCTGCTCCACCAGCAATTATACAATGTGCCATTCCTGATTGGATTTTTGCTGTTGCCATTCCGATTGTTTCTAATCCGGAAGCACAATATCTGTTAACAGTTACACCAGGAACATCAGTCACTTTTAATCCCATTAAAGAAATTAAACGACCTACGTTTAAACCTTGTTCTGCTTCTGGCATCGCGTTTCCAACCATTACATCATCAATACGCGTTTTATCGAAGTTTGGCAATTGCGCCATCATGTGTTCGATAGTTTCTGCGGCTAATTCGTCTGGTCTTTTAAAACGAAATAATCCTTTTGGTGCTTTTCCTACTGCAGTTCGGTAAGCGGATACTATATATGCTGTTTTCATCTTTTTAAGTTTTTTTTATGAAACACTGATTTTAAAAATTCGAGAAATCTAAAAAATTATTAAAAATTTATCTAATTTCTTTAATCTGTGTTACGAAATTAATTTCTTAAAGGTTTCCCTTTAGTTAACATAAACTGAACACGTTCTAAAGT
>JAZKHI010000102.1:0-3932 GCA_040385445.1 Bacteroidota bacterium
TTATTTGTTTCAAGTTTAATGTTTCAGGTTTTTGTTGTTTATCTTTGCGACTTGACCCGAACAAAGTGAACAGGCGAAGCAAACCTGAAACAAAGAAAACAAAATAATTATGCGCGTTGATATCATTACCGTTTTACCAGAATTAATAAGAAGTCCGTTTGAAGGTTCTATGATGAGAAGAGCTATCGACAAAGGCTTAGTAGAAGTTCACTTTCATAATTTACGCGATTATAGTACGAATAAACAAAAGAGCGTTGACGATTATCAATTTGGTGGTGGTGCTGGAATGGTGATGAATATTCAACCTATTGACGATTGTATTACCAAACTAAAAAGCGAACGCGAATACGACGAAATAATTTATATGACACCAGACGGAGAAACGCTAAATCAAAAAATGGCGAATTCGATGTCGATGTTAGGGAATTTAATTATTTTGTGCGGACATTATAAAGGTGTTGATCAACGTGTGCGCGATTTACATATTACGAAAGAAATTTCAATTGGCGATTATGTTTTATCTGGTGGCGAATTAGGTGCTGTGATTTTATGTGATGCTTTGTTTAGATTGATTCCTGGAGTTTTGAGTAATGAAACTTCCGCTTTAACAGATAGTTTTCAAGATAATTTATTGTCACCTCCTATTTATACCCGTCCTGCAGAATATAAAGGTATGAAAATACCCGATATTTTATTGAGCGGAAATTTCCCTGAAATTGAAAAATGGCGTGAACAAAAAGCCTACGAACATACCAAAGAAAGACGACCAGATTTATTGGAAGATTAAATTTGAATAAAACATATAACTTAACCGAATATAAATAAATTAAAACATATGAATCTCAAAAAACATATTCTTTACATTTTATCTTGTACCTATTTACTAGTTATAAGCTGTTCAAATTCGGATTCAGGTATTAATATAATTGATGATTCTGAAATAGTAAATACT
Organism: Bacteroidota bacterium; assembly: GCA_040385445.1. Taxonomy (GTDB): domain Bacteria; phylum Bacteroidota; class Bacteroidia; order Flavobacteriales; family Flavobacteriaceae; genus Flavobacterium. Next base: position 953 of record JAZKHI010000102.1, read on the forward strand.
GATCCAAATTGTACACAAACTGTCAATATTCCTGATGTGAATTTTAAAGCAAAATTATTATCTTCGACTGGTGGAAATAGTGTAGCTGCAAATTTAGAAGGTTATCAGTTTAAAATTGATGCCAATGATGATGGAATTATTCAAGTATGTGAAGCAGAAAAAGTAAGTAAATTAAATGTAGATAACTCTGATATTGCATCAATGGAAGGCTTACTTTCATTTCGAAACCTAAGAAGTTTATCTTGTAGAGATAATGAAATTGAGAATTTAAATCTAACAATCTTAAAAAAACTTGAGAGCATATATTGTGATTACAACAATCTTACATATTTAAATGTCCAAGGTTTAAATCAATTAAAACTTCTATGGTGTTATGAAAATCAGCTCACAACATTGAACTTAAGTTCGTTACCATCTCTTGAATCAGTTTATTTTCAATTTAATCAAATTAGTAATTTCTCAATCGATAATTCAAATAAAATTAAAGATTTAAGAGGTTATTATAATTTGATACCAACTTTATCAGTGAGTCATTTAAGTAATCTACAATATTTATATTTTTCAGATAATTCATTGACTTCACTTGACGTTAGCAATCTATCTAATCTATTAATTCTACAGTGCTACACAAATGATTTAACGAATTTAAATGCTTCAAATTGCACCAAGCTAACGGAGATTAGTTGTGACCAAAACTCATTAACAACATTAACTTTAAACAATTGTATCAAACTAAATTTTTTGAGAGCCTCAAATAATAACCTACCAACTTTAAATCTCAACGGATTAGTAGAATTAACAAATTTAGATTGCTCCAATAATGCTCTAACAAGTTTAGATGTGAGAAGTTCACCCCTACTTATGTATTTAAGTTGCTCAATGAATAATTTACAAAATTTAGTTATTAAAAACGGTAGTAACTTCATCCATTATTATATTGGTCAAAACCCAAATCTTACTACAATCTGTTGTGATCAATCAGAATTAGCAGATGTTCAAAATCAAGTACAAATATTTGGTTATAATTGTGTTGTTAACACGAATTGCTTTTAAAACAATTTCTTCAAAACTTAAGAAAAATCTACATTATCATAAATAATTTAATAAAAAAATCCCGAGCTTAAAACTCGGGATTTTTTTATTTTAAAATATTTTATATCCAAAAATAACGGAGAAACTTTTATAACTTGAAGTATAAGCTATATTATTACTTAATAACTCTCTTTTAATTCCAGTTCTAACTTCTAAACTAAACTTGTCCAAAAATTTATAACCCAAACCAAAAGTAAAATTACCACTCGATTTTATTGGAAATTCATCTACAGTATTAATTCCATTTCCATAACTATTAACTGTTTTAATACTTGAATTGAAATTTAAATCCGTAATAAAAGCAGTATTGATAAATATTTTGGAGCTTTTATTTAAATGAAAAAAGTATCTGATTCCAATTGGTATTTCAATAGACTTGTAATCAATTATTTGTGATTTTTCATGATATTCTCCTTTATTTGTAACCACAACATCATTATATTTTTGATAAGTTGGCTCAATGATAATTGCCCATTTATCATTATTAAAAGGCAATATAATTTCAGCTTCAATTCCTAATCTAAAATTTGATTTTTGCTTAAATTCAGTTGTAGCTTGAGTAAGCATTCTATTAAAACTAACACTTGAATTTGTATATCCTGGCCTAATACTTAAGCTTAATAATTTTTTATTACGTTTAACTTGAAAATATTTATACTCGTAATTTTTACTTTCATTGTATTTAATAAAATACTTTACAAAATCACTTTTATAATAGTCAACATGATCAAAATAGGTGTTTGGTAAATTTTCAATTCTAAAATTCACCAATAATTGATTTAAGTAGGTTTTATTTTCTGAAACTGAATTTACAGTATTTTGTATATCTATATATTGCTTATAAACAAATTGTTCTACTTTACCATTATTGTCTTTTTCAAAAAAATATCTTCTTATATTACCATCTTCATAAGAATACAAAGTAGCTTTTCCATTAATCAATACTTTTAAAAACAAAACCTCTTCCTTGAATTCTGGGTTACTTTGATGAGATAATTCTTCTACCCTATTACTAGATCTGTCAATTTTAACATTGACGCGTTTATAATAAATTTTATCATAAACTTGAAACTCTTTAACCGTATTTATATTTCCTGTAAGTAATTCTTCACCCTCGTTTAGTTTATAATTAAATTCTTTTGGATTACTCATCCAATCAAGGTTTTTAATTAAGCATTCAATTTTATTACCGTCATTACTAATAAAAAAGCCTTTTTCAAATTTGTCTTGTGCGTTTGCATTTATGAATACTAAAATCAGTATACAGAAAAATATTTTTTTCATGGAGTCAATTATGTTTTTATCGTTTTATATTAAGTTAATTATACATTTTAGTACGTAATTCTTTAATTTTATCATCTTCTAAATATTCATCAAACGTCATGTAACGGTCAATTACACCATTTGGAGTAATTTCTAAAATACGATTACCAACAGTTTGTGCAAATTCGTGGTCATGAGTTGTTAATAAAATCGAACCTTTAAAGTTATTTAACGAGTTGTTAAACGCAGTAATTGATTCTAAGTCTAAGTGGTTTGTTGGTTCGTCTAACATTAAAACGTTTGCTCTAATCATCATCATACGAGACAACATACAACGTACTTTTTCTCCTCCAGATAATACATTACATTTTTTTAACGCTTCTTCACCAGAGAAAATCATTTTTCCTAAAAATCCACGAACATAAACTTCGTCACGTTCTTCTTCCGTTTTCACCCATTGACGTAACCAATCTACTAAGTTTAAATCTACATCATCAAAAAAGCTGTGATTTTCAACTGGTAAATACGATTGCGTTGTAGTAACTCCCCAATCGAAAGTTCCAGAATCTTGTTTTTTCAATCCATTTAAAATATCGTAAAAAGCAGTTGTAGCACGAGAATCTTT
>JAZKHI010000103.1:0-1813 GCA_040385445.1 Bacteroidota bacterium
AGTGAAGCACAAGGTGTAAATTTTGAAGATGATATTTTTTCAAGATTAAACTTAAATCAACAATTTGGAGTAAAAGTAAATTCAAAATTAAATTTAGATTTCTTTGCGAATTATGATAAAATGAAATCTACTTTTGATGATGGTTCTTTTGCAGATAATACTGTAAATTCATTATCAAGTGAGCAATTTAGAGCTGGTTTTACGCCAAGTTATAAATACAAAAAAGGGGAATTTAAAATCAATTCGTCATTCGGATTATTAGAAAGAGATTACACAAATTATGACATGTGGTCTGGAATTTCTAACTCTTTTTACAAATCAAGAAACGTGAATGTTGATGCTTTTAACAAATATAATTTATCAAATTCATTATACTTAGTTACTGGAGTTCAATTTCAGTTTTTTGATATGAATCAGTTTACACAATATGGTGATATTCTTGGAAATGTTGCGAAATACAACGTGGTTGATCCTTATTTAACAGCTGTTTATGAAACTAAATTTGGATTAAATATTAACACAGGTATTCGTTACCACAAACACAGTGTGTATGATGATTATTTAATTTTTAATGTAAATCCATCTTATACAATTGCTAAATTAGGATTGAAATTTTATGGTTCTGTTGGTGGAGCAGTAGTTTCTCCAACTTTATACCAAGTATATTCTCCTTATGGAAACCCAGCTCTTGCACCTCAAGAAAATCAAACAGTAGAATTAGGTTTTGAAAAACACTTCTTAAACAAAAAAATCACGTTTAATGGTGCAGCTTTCTTTAGAGAACAAGATAATTCAATTGTTTTTGGAAGTTTACCAAGTCCACCATGGGGACAATATGTAAATATTGCTGGAATCAATAAATCTAAAGGTTTTGAAACAAGCTTAACAATTAAGCCAACTCAAAAAGTTACGGTTAGCGGGAACTATACATTTGTAGAAAATGATGAAGCAATTGCAAGATTCGTTGCAAAACACAGAGCAAATGCTAATGTATCTTTTGACATTACTAAAAATATTTCTTGGAGTGCTCAATATCAATATATTAACCAAAGAGATGTAGCTTATTTTGATAGTACTACTTATGCAACTGTTGCTACTGAAGTTCCTTCTTATCAATTAGTTCATACGAATTTTAGTGTGAAACTATCATCAAACTTAAGTTTGTTTGCTGCTGTTCAAAATGTTTTCAATGAAGATTTTGTTGAAACTGTTGGATTTACTTCAAGAGGAAGAAACTATAAATTAGGATTAAATTTAAAATTCTAATTACAAGAATAAAGTTATGTTACTAAAAGGGATTTAGAGTGTTTTACTTTAAATCCTTTTTTTATGTAACAAATACCAGAAACAAGTGTCTTATATTTGGAATGGAATTTGATATACCTAAAACATAAAATTTATATAACATGAAAAAAATTATTGTATACGTAGCTTTGTTAGTTTCATCTTTGGCGTTTTCTCAAAATGCTTTCGATAAATTAGAAGATAAAGAAGGAGTAGAAAGCATTGTGGTTTCTAAAAAAATGTTCGAAATGATGAGCAAAGTTAAAGTTGATGCAAAAGATAAAGAAATGCAACAATATATGAACTTACTTAAAAAATTAGACAATTTACAAGCGGTTTATACTTCTCAACCAAAATTGAGTGGTGACTTAAATGGTGCAGTTTCAACGTATTTAAAAGCGAACCCATTAGAAGCAATCACTACAACAACTCAAGAAGGAAATGTTATTAAAGTTTACGGTAAAACCGATGCGAATCAATCTAATGTAAGAGAAGTTTTAGTTGTGGTTAATGGAAATTTTAATGGTGT
>JAZKHI010000104.1:0-45490 GCA_040385445.1 Bacteroidota bacterium
GCATTTATGGAATTTCAAGCCTATAATGTATTGGTAATTGCTTGCGATATTCGTCAATTAGAACACATTGAATATACACCTGCTCCGGATATTATTCACGAAGGTGCTGGACACGCTCCTATTATTGCAAATCCAGAATATGCCGAATATTTACGTCGTTTTGGTGAAATTGGTTGCAAAGCCATTTCTTCAGCACGTGATTATGAATTATATGAAGCCGTTCGTTTATTATCAATCGTAAAAGAAGCAGAAGGCACGCCAGAAGCTGAAATTAAAGCCGCTGAAGACCAAGTTGATTTTCTACAAAACAACATGGGAGAATTGTCTGAAATGTCTAAAATTAGAAATTTACATTGGTGGACCGTTGAATATGGTTTAATCGGAACAGTTGAAAATCCAAAAATTTATGGTGCTGGTTTGCTATCTTCAATTGGAGAAAGCGCTTGGTGTATGACAGATAATGTAACTAAAATACCTTATGACATTTCAGCTGCAGATCAAAGTTTCGACATCACAAAACCTCAACCGCAATTATACGTAACTCCTGATTTCGCACAATTAAGTTCTGTTTTAGAAGAATTTGCGAATAAAATGGCTTTACGAACTGGAGGATTATCTGGAATTCAAAAACTAATAACTTCAAAAAATTTAGGAACAGTAGAATTAAGTACTGGTTTACAAATTTCTGGAGTATTTACGAATGTAATTGAAAACGAAGGAAAACCGGTTTACATACAAACTACAGGAAAAACAGCTTTATCATATAGAGAAAAAGAATTAGTAAGTCACGGAACAGATGCGCATGCAGAAGGATTTGGCTCACCGGTTGGAAAACTAAAAGGAATCAATTTGGCCATTGAAGAAATGGGACCAAGAGATTTACGTGCTTATGATATTTACGAAGGGGAACAAATCACGTTAGAATTCGAAGGAAACATTAAAGTTTCTGGAGAAATTGTAACTGGAACTAGAAACTTACAAGGTGAAATTTTATTGATTAAATTCAAAAACTGTACTGTTACTCACGGTGAAACGATATTATTTGCTCCGGAATGGGGAATTTACGATATGGCTGTAGGTAAAAAAATAACCTCAGCGTTTTCAGGGCCAGCAGATGTGAATAGTTTTGATATGATTAGTCACGTTCCTTCAAGTCATACCATCAAACAGAAAAAATCAGCAGAAAGAGAAGAATTAGAAGGTTTATACAGAAATATTAGAAACTTAAGAACAGGAAAAACTGCTGAAATTACTTTGAAAGAAGCATTTGGAGCTGTTACTGCAAATCATAAAAACGACTGGTTACTTTCTGTAGAAATTGCCGAATTAGCTAAAAAAGAAAACAATACTGATTTAATTGACAAAATATTAAATCATTTAGAGCAGTTAAAATCAAACCGTCCAGAAGTGGCGCATTTAATTGATGGAGGTTTAGAATTAATCTTCGAAAAAGCTACAAATATCTAAAAAGCATCATTTTTTTTTAAAAAATGTGATACTGGTAACATTTGTTACAAAACTAAATCTATCATTCCCATATATTTGTTCAAAACAAATGAATATGGGAATTTTAGATTTTTTTGGTTTTGGAGATAAATCTAAACAAATTTGGGAATTTACCGAAAGAGAAGCCTTAATTATTGATGTAAGAAGTTACGAAGAATATGCTGGCGGACATATCGAAAATTCAAAAAATATTCCTTTGCAAATTATCGAATCAAAGGTTAATGATATTTTAAAGCTAAACAAACCCGTTATAGTTTGTTGCAAAAGCGGAATGAGAAGTAGTCAAGCTAATTCCATTTTAAAACGCAACGGAATTGAATCTATAAATGGTGGCGGTTGGCAAAGTTTACAAAATAAGTTATAAACCCTCAGACAACACAACACAACTTGAGGAATTGAAGCCATCTCGATTATTTATCGAGATGGTTTTCTTTTAAAGACTATTTTAGAAATATATTATAATTCTATAATTAAAAATTCAACACGTCTGTTTTTTTGCTTTCCTTTTTCGGTATCATTAGGCGCAATAAACTTCGTTTCACCAAATCCCTTTGATGTCAAACGATTTCCATTCAAACCTTTTTTCAATAAATATTGCATCACCGCATTTGCTCTGTTATTTGACAAACTCAAATTATCTACATCTGAACCAACGGCATCTGTATGACCTGAAATTTCAATTTTCATTTTTGGATTATTTAATAGCATAGCATGCAATTTATCTAATTCAGCATACGAATCTGACAACAAATCAAACTTTCCAGAATCAAAGAAAATATTATTTAATCGGATAATTTCCCCTTTTTCAATTGGACTTAAATACAAATCGACTTCAATTTCTTTATATTCATTTAAATTAGTCACATCAATGTTTTCTGTAACTGCATAATACCCTTCTTTTTCAGCCATAAAACTATATTTCTGACCGAATGGTAAAACAATTGAATAACCTCCATCTACTGGGCTTGAAATTGCTTTTCCAGAATTGGTATTATTCTTCAAATTATTATATACAATTGGAACACTTAATGTCTTCTTTGTTTTATTATCGTAAACTTTCCCCTTAATTAAAACAACAGGATCAATTTTTACAGAATTATCAATTTCATAAATATCTCTTGATTTACCAATATAAGCTTTATCACCTTTTGCAGATAGAAAAATACTTAATTCATAATCAACCGAATTAATTACACTTCCAAGGTTTTTAGGTTTTGACCAATTTGTCCAAGAATCGTCTAATCTTTTCGAAACAAACAAATCAAAAGCACCATAACCTGGATGGCCTTGACTTGAAAAATATAACGTTTTTCCATCTGAAGCTAAAAAAGGATTCGTTTCTTCTTCAAAAGTATTAATCACACTTCCTAAATTTATTGGCTTAGACCAAGTATTATCTGGTTTCAAATCGCACACAAATAAATCTTTCAAACCTAATCCTCCATCACGTTCAACAGAAACAAGTAAGTGTTTATTATCATTTGCTAAAAAATAACCCACATATTTACTAGTGTTTTTATAATCGTCCATTATAACTTCTTGAGGCACATTCCAACCACCTACACTTCTACTTGCAATTGACAAACCTGCACCTTTTACAGAACCATCGCTATTATAAGTATTTCCGATTAAAAGTGTGTTATTATCAGGAGAACAAGAAATTATAAAGTTGTAATCATTATTATTTATAGGTTTACCTAAGTTTTTTAATGCAGACCAATTTCCACTTGCATCTTTTGTGCTAAACCAAACATCATCTTTATTAGAATCTACATTCATACCACAATCTTTTCTAACACAAAATAGTGTTTTTCCATCAGGAGAAATTACAGGATTTCCTTCTTCAAATTCTTTTGAAGAAATTGATTCTGAAAGTTTATTCATTTTAATATTTGGGTCAAATGTTTCAACAACATCAATACTAAAAGGCACTTGAGTAACTTTTAAATTTTCAATTGAAATTTTAGTTTGTTTATCTATTATAAATCCAAATTTTGATCCATAATATAAATTTTCAGAAGTTTGAAAAACTAAAGTACCATTAATAAAAAATTTAGTTAATTGCGCTCTTTTTTCAACTTTTAAGACATTTTTACTTCCTTTTCCTTTAACAATATTGTTTTGTTCCCATTTTTTTTGATAATGAAACTCTTTATTGTAATAATGATAAACTTGAAAATATCTATTCGCCGAAAGTTGTAAAACCCTATAATCTGAATTATCACTATAACCACATAAAACTAATCCATAGCTAGAATCTTCAGTAACTGATGATTCTAATTGAATAGTGGCTTCAACATCAAAATCTGTCGTACCAGCTTCAAAAGGAACAGTATACAAACTCCACTTTGTATCTAGTGCATGCGAGTTTTCAATAAACAATTTACCTTTATCTATACTAACATTATAACCTTCATTTGACAAATTCCAATTATTTACATTGGATTCAAAATTGTCATCAAACAACACTTTTTGACCATAAAAAGTTACTGACATCAGTAACATTACAACTAAAGCTAATTTTTTATTCATAACTATTCAACTGATTTAAATTATTCGATTATTTTTTGCCTTTTGAATGGCTTCTAATTTATTATGTACTTGTAATTTATTATAAATATTTTCTACATGTTTACGAATTGTTCCAACTGACAGAAAAAGATTTTCAGCAATTATTTGATATTTTAATCCTTTACTCAATTGTTCTAACACTTCAATTTCTCTATTTGTTAAAACAATCACTTCATTTTCTGTTTCAAAAACCATTGGTTCTCTTAATAACTTTAATGTTTTTAAAGCTATAGAAGGTGTCATCGCTGCACCACCAGCTAAAGTTTCTTGAATGCCATTAAATAATTCCTGCGGATTAACTTCTTTTAAAAAATAACCATCTGCTCCAGCTTTTATCGCTCTAAAAATATTTTCATCATTATCAAAAACCGTCAACATAATTATTTTAATTTGAGGAAATTTATTTTTTACTAATTCCGTCGCTTCAATGCCGTTCATTTTAGGCATTTCAATATCCATAAGAATCAAATCAATGTTATGATTTTTATCTAATTTTTGAAGCAAATCCTGACCTTCAATTGCAGTAAATTTGATTTCAATCTCATTAAAAAAAGATAACTTTTCTTGAATGGCTTTTTGAAGAAAAGTATTATCATCTACAATTGCAATTTTTGTCATCTTGGGTATGTATTTAAATAAATATATAGATTTAGCAATATTAAAATCACTGCAACTACTAAGACCACTATTTCTATTCTAGCATTTTTCATATTGAACTAAAATCCAAATGTATAGTAATAGAACTAATTTGTAAATACGTATTTTTTCGTATTTCTCTTAAATTGTAATTGTAATTTGTGTGCCGTTTTCGTTTGAACTTAAATTAAAGTCACCACCAATTTCTTCAATTCGCTTTTTCATATTATGAAGTCCGTTTCCTTGAGCAACTCCATCAACATTAAAACCCGTTCCATTGTCTTTGATTTCAAAAGTTAGCTTATCATCATCATTTACAAAAGTTTCAATGTCAATTTTTGTAGCTTTTGCATGCTTTATGGCATTATTTACAGCTTCTTGAATTACTCTATATATATTAATTCCTTCTAAAGAAGAAATTTTCTTTTGATTTAATGATTCATCAATGGTGAATTTAAAGCTTTCATTTAATGACGAAGTTTGCGCTTTTTCAATAAAATTCAGTAAACGCGAGCGCAAATCGTCCAAATCGATATCATTACTATTCATCGCCCAAATAGTATCGCGAAGTTCAACGATAGTATCTTTTGTAAAACTGCTAATTTTGGTTAGATGGTTTGAAATTTTTTCATCGATATTAGGAAAACCAAATTTTAAATTTTCAACTGAAGAAATAATAAAAGTCAATTGTGCACCAATATTATCGTGTAAATCTCTTGAAATAGTTAATCGTTGTTCTTGCAATTTATTTTGAGTTTCAATTTCTGCAATGGCTTTTTTTAATTCAAACTCATGTTCTTGCTGTATGTTTTTAAGTTTCTGTTGTCTGAAAAACAAATAGCCAATAATTACACTTGAAAGTCCTAAAAACGAAGCTAAAATTAACCAATATGATTTCTCTTTACTTTCTTCTTCTTTTTCTAAGATTTGATTTTTGGCCAATAATAATTGCTTTTGCTTTTTCTCAGTTTGATATTTAACTTCCATTTTCGCCAAAGCTTCATCTCTTTCAACCGTGTAAATGGAATCACGTAATTTGATATAATTATCTTGTTCTTTTATCGTTTCAGAAAGATTGTTTCTTTTCTTATTATACTTTGCTTTTTGAAAATAATAATCTCTAAGTTTTTCAGCAACATTACATTTTTTTGAATATTTAAAAGCTAAATCAAAATATTTATCGGCATCTTCATATTCATTAAGTTCAGAAGCGATGGTTGCCAAATTGGTGTAATAGGTAGCAAATTCATAGTCTGCAACTATTTGCATTTTAGTTTTAACTTTATAATCAATAACTTTTTTGGAACGTAAAATCCACTTTTTTGCTTCAGCAAATTTCTTTTGTTTCAACAGCGTATTACCAATATTATTATACGTATTATCTAGCAATAGCGTGTCTTTTCCTTTTACATATTTAAAATTCAATTTATGATAATACAAAGCCAATTCAGGCTTATTCCAATCATCATAATTAATAGCAATTGCATTTAATGCAGCATGATAATCGGCTCCTTTTGAGTCTTTATCATTAATAAAAGTTTGTAATGACTTTTTACCATAATAAATTCCTTTATCATAATTTTCAAAATCATGATAATCGTAAGAAATGTAAGTATATAAATGTCCTATGAAGTTGGTGTGATTTTTGCTTTCGGCTATTTTTAAAGCTTCAATTCTATGACTAATTGCCTTATCATATTCGCCTTTCCCATTATAAATATTACCCAAATTATTATAAATAGTTAATAACGAATTATGACTCTTTCCTTCTTTAAGTTTTGGAATGGCAATTTTAGCATAATAAATGGCGCTATCTACAGAAGCATAATCGCCTTGACGAGCACTTTTACAAAAATAATATTCGCCTTCGTCCGCAACGCTAACGATTAATTTCTTAGCTTTTTTAAAATAATAATCAGAGGAATCTTGAGAAAGATAAGCTTTAACTAATGTTTTTTGAAGATTTTGACTAAAAGACTGTATCGAACTGAAAACGAGAATAAAACAAGTAATTTTTTTAATCATTATAACACCATTTTTTTATAAAGTTACTTATTTTTTTTCAGAAATAATATCTAAAAAGAATTCTTGAAGTGATACAATTTCTGCTCCAATTGTTTTAAAATCGTTTTTAAAACTAACATCAAAATGTTTACTAATAAGCAATTTGTCATTAAGTTCTTTTTGTTTCAGACTTAATGAGTAAATATTCGCTTTAAGTTGTTTCATGTTTTTTAAATGTTCTTTTTTTAATTGAACATTCATTTTCAAAACGATAAAAATTAAAAACAGCAATATCAGTACTATTGCAGTAAATGCTTGTATCATAAAAGTATTATGTTTACTGCAAAATTGAAACTATAATACTACAATTACAATACGAATTTTGTCGTATTTAATTCAGGAATTTCTGAATGTCTTGTTGCTTTGTTACCGTTTCTCCTTCAATTTCCACTTCCCATTTTATGATTTCAACAAACGAATACAATTTATAAAGTTCTTCTTTTAATCTTTTCTTCGCATCTGTTTTAAGTGTAGATGCATTAATTTTTCTATTTAAATTTTCTCGAGCTATTTTATTTACTTTATTATAATCTTGCCCTTCAAATTCATTAAAAGTACTTTCATCCACGCTATAATATTTATAATCTGGATTTACTTTGATTTCTTCTTTAGGCAAATTTGAAATTTTCAACACTTTATTGATTGAATCTACTTCAAATTTTACTTTGCTCAAATCAAAACCAACCGTTACATCAGCATTAATCACTACGATTGCTTTTTTCTCGAAAGACAACCAATCTCCCAAATATTTTTTTTGATCTTTATAAGTTAAAACTTCAGAAAAATGCCCTTCTGTAACCACCAATTTTCCAACATTTTTAACTTGTTGTTGTATTAATGCCGTATCATATTCGATAACTGAAGTAGAATTTTCTTTTTTGAAGACAAAATTATAAATCAAAACTACTACAATAGCAATTACTATTAAGTTTAAAATTTTAGGCGTGCTAAATATTTTTGCTAGTGAGTTGAACCCAGAATTTTGATTTGAAGTAGTCATAACTTTATAATTTCTAACGAAAATATAAAAACTTATTTGTTCTGCAATACATTTAAACTAGAAAAGGGCAACGAATAAAATTCATTGCCCTTTAAACCTATAAGCAAAAATACTTAACTGTTTATTTTAATTTTTTCAACTTTTTTACCTTTGAAAGTATAGATAAATTCTCCATCTTCCGAAACATCTAAACCATTCCCGTATTTTGGACTTCCACCTTTTCCTTTAGATTCCACCGAACCTTTCAAATCACCATTAGTCATATCAATACCATGAAGAATATTTTTGCTATTACGCTGATCTCTCAAGAAATAATTTTCTCCAATTTTATAGAAGAAATCTACTCCTCTAATTTTCTCCGTTGCATACGCTCTTGAACCGTCTTTTTTATTGTAAGATGCCAAACCTTTTTCAGAAAGCACTACTACTTTATCATCAAAATCGATAACATCTGTCGCTTTCCCTACTCCAGCATCATTATGTTTTACATCAAACAACTGATTTCCAGATTTGATATCATATCCATAAAACTGATCACCATCACCAACAAATAATGTTTTATTTTCATGTAGCACAAAATCTGTAATTCTTTTATCAAATTTCTCTGAACGCCATGAAGTAGCACCCGTTTTATCATCAATCGCTAACACACTATTTTTTTGTGTTTTGTAATCCCAATAAATATATGGCACCCATTCAGACGTTTCGCCTCCGCCATACAAACTTGCTTTTTTCTCCAATTTCCATTCTTGTACTTCCACTTTACCACCAACTTGACACATTATTTTATCGCCAGTTAAGTAAATATTTGGCATACAAAAAGCACCTGTAATTTTTTCTGAAGTCCACAAAACTTTACCTGATTGTAAATCGTGTTTTTCAATGTATTTCGTTCTATCACGACCACCTAACATCACAATATAAACCGATTTTTCAGTAAATAAAGGATCGGCCATAACTCTATAATACCCTTTTCTTGATTTGTTTCCTAATAAAGAACTTCCACTACTTTTTTCAATATCATTTTCATAAACAGCTTCCCAAAGTTTTTGTCCATTATTAAGACTATAAACTTGCAATCCATTTAAGTACAAGAACAGTTTGTCACCTTTAATCCATAAATCTACAATTGCTCGTTTGGTTACCAATTCTTTTTCAATTCCACCCGTAAAAGTAGCATCCCATAGAATCTCACCATTAACAGCATTCATTTTTACCAACTGATTTTTAAATCCAGCAAATAAAGCACCTAAAGCTGTAGGTTTGAAGTTAATCATGATAATTTCGTTACGTTTTGCATCATAGATATATTTTCCAACAGAACCTTTAAATCTATTTGTCTCCCAAATTTTTTCACCCGTATTTGCTTTAACTAAAATTACCGATTCTTTTTGTGAAATTAAAAACGCATCTAATTCAAAAATATATTTAACCGTTTCTAATTCTCCATCATCAGAACCTGAATTATCACCATTTTTTGAAATTAAATTTTGATACTTTTCAGAATTCCACATTTCTTTACCAGAAACAATATCAATTACAGCTACTCTATCTGTACCCATTTTTCGAGCATCAAAAAGAAACAAATAACCGCCTTTTCCTTTTCCTTTGTGAATAATATATTGGTATTCACATTTGTTTGTTTTATTGGTAGTGATATCTTTATAATCACCACTCCAAATTTTTTGCCCTGATGCATCTAATACGGTTGCCGAGTTATCATCTGTTCCTAAAACATACTCACCATCATTTATCGCCACTGCAAGTCGGCTCGCTTTGTTATCAAATTCTGATTCCCAAGCAACAGCAAAACTTCCAGATTTTTTAGAACCTCCACCACCTTTTACTTTGTCTAATAATTTACCAAATTGGGCTGAAGCAGTTACTGTTGTCATTAAACAAACAGCCAATATTACTACTGAACTTAATTTTTTCATAATCATGCGTTTTTAGTTAGTCAATTTTAAAATGTTACGGAATAACGAATTTTATATCGTTGTTGCTTTTGAAGTTTAAATTTAAATTTATGGTCTAAAATATAATCCGACATAAAATTGATAAAATCAATGTTTTTGATGTCGCTTTCTACTTTAAAAAAAGTTGCTACTTTACCATTTTGAATAACCGTAATATCAATTACCATTGTTCCTGATACATCCGCGTATTTTTTATTTTTCTTTTTGGTGAAATCATCCGATTGAAAAACCTGATTAATTTCTTTAATTACCGTTTCAGAAACAATTTCCTCATCTGTTAAAACTGGTCGCTGGGAAAAAGCATAAGAACTGGTTAGAAAAAATAAAACAATGCAAAAAGTATTTTTAAAAATTGGCATAAGAAATTAGTTATAGTTACAAGGCAAACTTACAACTTAACCAAAATGAGGGAAATACGACAAAATGCGTATTTTAAAATTTAATGTGAGAATTTTTTTCTTTTAGTGAAGAAATTTTTTTGTTCAAGCTTTCTAAAAATTTCAAATGACTTTCTGAATTTGGATTAAAAGGCTTGTGATGTAACGCTTTCTGAATATCGCAAACTTGCTGCATCGTTCCAAATTCTTTTTCATCTACATAATTTTCGAAAAATTTAATCCAAATATAATCAATCGCCGTTTGATTCGGATGTAACATATCTTCAGCATAAAAACGATAATCACGTAATTCGTCCATCATGATTTCATAGCTTGGAAAGTAGTTCGAAGTTGAAAGTTGGAAGTTGGAAGAATTCAAAGCTGAAATTAAATGTGCTTTACTTACGTTATTTTCTACAAAACCATCTTTAATATGTCGCACTGGCGAAACCGTGAAAATAAAGTTACAATTCGGATTCACTGCATGAATTTCTGCGATAATAATTTGCAAACTATCTTCAATTTGTTCAATCGAAAGGATTTCTTTCACAAATTGTTTTTGTGGCACTTTATGGCAATTTGCTACAATTTCATGTGTTTCAATATGTCTGTAAACCCAAGAAGTTCCTAAAGTGATTATGATGTGAGTAGAATCAAGAAGTTCCTGATTTGTGGAATCAATTAATTCATTCAAAATTTGCAAAAACTCAGTTGCGTTAGGATTTGAAAGTTCCGAATGCACTTCGTAACAATGCCAAGCTTCATTATGAAAGAAAATATCTTTTTCGGTAAAATACTTTTTATGAATGCTTCTGATAATTAACTTTTCTAAAGAAATAGGATTGAAAATAATTCCAAACGGATTTACATTATTCTGAAATTTAAAATATTCAAATTTTTCTGCCATATTTTCGGCAAAACAAGAACCTAACAACATAATTTTCGACTGATAATCCATTGGAAAATCATATTTTGGAATAGGTATTTGCGTTTGAAATTTCATCATTATTAGTATTGTTAATCAAAAGTACAAAAACAAGTTAAATAGTTGCTAAAATTTATGGTAAGACTTTTTATTCCGTATTTTTGTAAGATAAACTCAAGCAAATGAAGATTCTCTACTCCTACCTACAAAAACATAAATTACTGCTTTTTTTCGCCTTATTAATGGCAACTATCAATATCTGTTTTAGTTTATCCGATTCGATTATTACGGGTAAATTAATGCAAGATTGTGGTGTAGGAATTGCAAAATATAAAGGAAACGAAATCGAATTCATTAAAGCGGTTGGTTTCTGGTTAGGACTTTCGCTTGGTGCTGCCATGATTTCTAGAATTACTAAAAATTTTCAAGATTATTTTACCAATATTGTCATTCAACGAACGGGTGCAGAAATGTACACGGACGGAATTAAAAAATCGTTAGACTTACCTTATGTTGATTTTGAAGACCAAAGCAGCGGACAAACCTTAAGCAAATTACAAAAAGCCAGAACCGATTCTGAAAAACTAATTACACTTTCTATTTCGTTAATTTTTCAAACCATAATTGGGTTTATTTTTGTGATCGTTTACATCTCAAGAATTGATTACAGAATTGCTTTCGTATTTGTAATTACAGCTCCGATTATTGCGTATATCAGTTCGTTTTTAGGAAAGAAAATCAAAGCGGTTTCGAGAACAATTGTCATGCAAACGAATTCATTAGCGGGTTCTACAACAGAAAGTTTACGTAACATTGAATTGGTAAAAAGTTTAGGATTAACCGCTCAAGAAGAAGGTCGATTAAATTCGAACACACATAAAATTTTACAATTAGAAATTCAGAAAATTCGTTTCATTAGAAGTTTGAGTTTCATTCAAGGAACAACCGTACATTTTATGCGAACTTGCGTGGTTTTTGCTTTGTATTACTTTTTATTTAGCGATAAAATTGTAGTCGGCGATTTACTTACGATGGTATTTTTCACTTTCTTTATTTTCAATCCATTACAAGAATTAAGTGCGTTTATTATTGCGAAAAACGAAACCAAAGTTTCAATGGAAAACTTTGAACAATTATTAAATGCTAAATCAGAACACAAACCTGAAAAACCAGAACATTTCGGAAAAATTAATTCTTTAGTTTTTTCTAATGTGAGTTTCCAACATAAATCGGCAAAACAACCCGCTGTAGAAAACATTTCTTTCAATATAAAACAAGGAGAAACCGTTGCTTTTGTTGGACCATCAGGCGCAGGAAAAACAACTTTAGTGAAATTATTAGTAGGCTTATATCAACCAGCCATTGGAAACGTTTTATACAACGGAATTGACTCCAAAGCGATTGATATTTTAGAATTGAGAAAACAATTGGGATTCGTAACACAAGATGCACAACTGTTTTCAGGAACAATTAGAGAAAATTTATTGTTCGTAAAACCAGAAGCAACCGACGAAGAAATATTAAACGCTTTACACAGAGCGAGTTGTGATAATTTATTAGCTAGAACTGAAAATGGTTTAGATTCTACAATTGGAGAAGGCGGAATTAAGATTTCTGGTGGTGAAAAACAACGTTTATCTATTGCCAGAGCGATTTTAAGAAACCCGAATTTATTAATTTTTGACGAAGCAACTTCTGCATTAGATTCAATTACCGAAGAAGAAATCAATAGCACGATTAGAAATATTTCAGACGAACACAGAATTACGGTTCTAATCGCACACAGACTTTCAACAATTATGCATGCTGATAAAATATTCGTCTTAGAACAAGGAAAAATTATCGAACAAGGAAAACACAACGATTTACTTGACGAAAAAGGTTTGTATTACGCAATGTGGCGTCAACAAATTGGGGAAAGAAAATAAAATCTATTAATATAAAAAGAAACACGGATTAAAGAAATTATTATAATTTTAAAAATTTCTTCAATCTGTGTTTAAAAAAAGTTTTTATTCATGTTCAAAAAAGAATATTTACATCCAAATGAAGGCTTTTCACAAGTCGTAATTATAGAAACAGAAGAAACTAAAACCTTACATATTTCTGGGCAAATTGGCGAAGGAAAAGATTTAGAAACTCAAGCGATTGCTACATTTAAAAATTTAGAAACCCTTTTGAAAGAATGCCATTCTAGTTTTCAAGATGTAGTAAAAATGAATACCTATATCGTAAATTTTAATCCGGAAGTAGATTTACCAATTTTCAGAAAAGTCCGAAAAGCATTTTTAGGAAATGAAAATTATCCAGCAAGCACTTTAGTGGGCGTTACCATTTTAGGAAATCGAAAATGGCTAATTGAAATTGAAGCGACTGCTGTGATTGATAAAAATAAAAACACAGATTAAAGAAATTTTAAAAATTTTAAAAATTTCTTCAATCTGTGTCCTAAAAAAAGTTTTTATTTACTTCAAAAAACTCACCGCATTCTCTAAAACTGCCGCAATTCCATTAGCATTTTTACCTTTTCCTGATGCGAAAAACGGCTGTCCACCACCATTCCCATCAATGTATTTTCCTAATTCACGAATTACATTTCCAGCGTTTAAGCCTTTATCTGCTACTAATTCTTTTGAAATATAACAGTGAATATTTGGTAAACCATCTTCAATGGAAGCTAAAACCACAAATGCATTTGGTTTTGAAGTTCCAATAGCTTGTGTTAAATCTTTAGTCGAACTCATTGATAAATCAACTTGTTTCACTAAGAAATTAATTCCATTTACATCTGTAAATTCAGAAACTAAACTCGCAGATAATCCGTCAATTTTTTCTTTTAATAATTGCTCAATTTGTTTTTTCAACTTCGCATTATCATCTTGTAAAGAAACCACCGATTTTAAAATATCTTGTGGATTTTTCAATGTTTCCTTAATTTCCGCTAACGTATTTTCTTGATTTGTATAGAAATCTTTCACGGCATCACCAGTAATCGCTTCAATTCTACGAATTCCTGCCGCAACTGCACCTTCAGAAATAATTTTAAATTGCCAAATATCAGCGGTATTTTTCACATGAATTCCTCCACATAATTCCATACTTTCACCAAACTTAATCGCACGAACATTATCTCCATATTTCTCACCAAATAAAGCCATCGCACCTTCGTCTAAAGCTTGTTGAATTGGAATATTTCTTCTTTCAATTAATGGCAATTGCGCCGCAATTCTTGTATTTACGAAATCTTCCACTTGACGTAATTCTTCATCCGAAACCTTAGAAAAATGAGAGAAATCAAAACGTAAATAAGTTGGATTTACTAATGATCCTTTTTGTTCTACATGCGTTCCTAAAATCGTTCTCAAAGCCAAATGCATTAAATGCGTAGCCGAGTGATTTTTAGAAGTCGAATTCAACAAATATGTATTTACTTTTGCTGTAAAACTCGCATTTACATTTTCTGGCAATTGCTTCGCGAAATGTAAAATTAAGTTGTTTTCTTTTTTCGTATCGATAATGTCAATCGTTTCATTTGCAGAAACCAGAGTTCCCTTATCTCCTACTTGTCCACCACCTTCTGGATAAAAAGGTGTGTTATCTAAAACGATTTGGTATAAAATTCCATCTTTTTTAGAATCTACTTTTCTGATACGCGTAATTTTAACTTCGTTTTCCGTTTGGTCATAACCTACGAAAGTTTCTACATTTCCGTCGATTAAAACTTTCCAATCTTCCGTTGAAACTTCAGAAGCCGCACGAGAACGCGCTTTTTGTTTTTGAAGTTCAACTTCGAAATCAGCTTCGTTAAATGAAAAACCTTTTTCTTTTAAAATCAAAGCCGTTAAATCTTTTGGAAAACCGAAAGTATCATATAATTCGAATGCTTTTTCTCCAGAAACTTCTTTTCCTGAAGTATTTTGCATTACGTTTTCTAACAATTGAATTCCTTGTTCTAAAGTTCTTAAGAAAGACGCTTCTTCTTCACGAATTACATTGGTAACCAATTGTTGTTGCGATTTAATTTCTGGGAAAAATTCACCCATTTGATTTGCTAAAACAGCTACCAATTTATTGATAAAAGGTTCTTTTGTATCTAAGAATGTAAATCCGTAACGAATGGCACGACGTAAAATTCTACGAATTACATAACCAGCACCCGTGTTTGAAGGCAATTGTCCGTCAGCAATAGCGAAAGCCACCGCACGAACGTGATCCACAATTACACGAATGGCAATATTCGTTTTGTTTTGTTCTTCTGACTCTTCGACTCCGCTCAGAGTGACAGAATTATCTGTATATTTAAATCCTGTAATTTCTTCCACTTTCGCGATAAGCGGCGTGAAAACATCTGTATCGTAATTTGAAGTTACATTTTGCATCGCCATACACAAACGCTCAAATCCCATTCCGGTATCTACGTGTTGTGCTGGTAATTTTTCTAAAGAACCATCCGCTTTACGGTTGAATTCCATGAAAACGTTATTCCAAATTTCCACTACTTGCGGATGATCTGCGTTCACTAAACTTCTTCCAGAAACAGCTGCTCTTTCCGCATCTGTACGCAAATCGATATGAATTTCCGAACATGGACCACAAGGACCTTGATCACCCATTTCCCAGAAATTATCTTTTTTGTTTCCTAAAATGATTCGGTCTTCTGGTACGAATTGTTTCCAAATATCCCAAGCTTCCTGATCGAAAGGCACATTATCTTCTTTGCTTCCTTCAAAAACAGAAACATATAAACGGTCTTTGTCTAATTTTAAAACATCCGTTAGAAATTCCCAAGCCCAAGGCAAAGCCTCTTTTTTGAAATAATCACCAAACGACCAGTTTCCTAACATTTCGAACATGGTGTGGTGATACGTATCAAAACCTACATCTTCTAAATCGTTATGTTTTCCAGAAACACGTAAACATTTTTGTGTATCTGTAATTCGAGGGCTTTTTGGCGTTCCATTTCCTAAGAAAAACTCTTTAAACTGAGCCATTCCCGAGTTATTAAACATCAGTGTTGGATCATCTTTTAAAACAATTGGCGCAGAAGGAACAATAGTATGTCCTTTGCTTTCAAAAAATTGTAAATAAGCTTTTCTTATGTCTTGTGATTTCATTTTTATGGTATTGAATCGAATAATATAATTGATTGAAATTTTAAAAAAAATGTTTCCAAATATGAAACAAATTTTAAGTTCTTTCGTATAATAATTGTTACTTTGTGATAACGAGCACAAAAATAGTAAATTTTAATGAAATCGTTAACAACAAAAAGTTGCTAAAAGGGAACTTTTTCAAATATGAAGAGAGTAAAATTTTATTACGACGCAGAGAAATTAGCATTTAAACAAATTGTTACTAAAAACAGTACCAAAATTGGTTATGCGATGCTATTTTTATTAGCGAGTGCGTTGTTTGGCTTTTTATGTTTTTTCGTTTTGAGTAATACTAGTTTTTTTGAAACACCAAAATCGAAATTACAAGCGCGAGAGTTGGAAACCATGAAATTGAATTACAATTTATTGAACCGAAAAATTGCTTTAATGGACGAAGGTTTGTCAGCTATTGAGGAACGTGACAATAATTTGTATCGTGTATATTTTAATAGCGCAGCCATTTCAAACGAAGAACGCCGAGCAGGTTTAGGTGGTGTAAACAGATATAAAGATTTAGAAGATTTTAATAATAGTGATTTGATAATTGGTTCGTCAAAAAAAGTAGATGAAATTATGAAAGCATTGGCTATTCAGTCGGTTTCTTTAGATGAAGTTACGAAATTAGCGAAGCAAAAAGCCAATTTATTAAAAGCGATTCCCGCGATTCAGCCTGTAAAAAATGAAGAATTAAAACACATGGCTTCTGGTTTTGGATACAGAAGTGATCCGTTTACAAAAATTAGAAAATTTCATAAAGGAATGGATTTTACCGCCAAAACAGGAACTCCAATTTACGCAACTGGCGATGGCATCGTGAGGAAAGCGGATGCAAGTTTATCAGGTTACGGAAATCATATTGAAATAACTCATGGTTACGGCTATTTGACATTGTATGCGCATTTAAGTAAATATAAAGTCAGAGCGGGACAAAAAGTAAAACGTGGCGACATTATTGGTTATGTAGGAAGCACGGGACGAAGCGAGGCACCACACTTACATTATGAAGTACATAAAAATGGCGAAGTGGTGAATCCTTTAAATTTTTATTATGGCAGTATTTCTGCTAAAGAATATGTTTTAATTACTAAATTAGCGAATCAGGAAAATCAATCGTTGGATTAATTTTATATAAACTTTCTGATTAACTCAGAAACTTAGAAGCTTAGAAACTTAGAAACTTAAAAAGATGCAATTAAACTTACCAGAAAAAAGATATTATGGAATTGGCGAATTAGCGAAAGCATTTGATGTGAACGCGTCGTTAATCCGTTTTTGGGATAAAGAATTTGACGAAATTAATCCTAAGAAAAATGCCAAAGGCGACAGAATGTTTCGTCCGGATGACGTGAAGATATTACAAATGATTTACCATTTAGTAAAAGAACGTGGTTTCACTTTGGAAGGTGCAAAAATTCATTTGAAAGAAGGAAAAAAGAAGACTTTAGACAATTTTGAAATTATCAATAAATTAGAAACTATCAAAAGTCAATTATTGGAAATGAAGAAAGGACTTTAATTTAGTCCCGAAGTTTCGGGGTCAGTCGCGGTTTTCAGTCTCAGTTAGAATTTTCAGAAAAAATAAAATTAAAAACAAAAAATAAATATAAACCTTAAATTAAACAAACATGGATTTTAAAAGATTTTTACCTTGGATTATTGGAATTGGAGTAATTATTATTGGAGTAATGTGGTATTTCGGAATACAAAACACAGCTCTTAAATACAATCAAGCTACAGAAAAAGAATGGGGAAATGTGAATACATCATACCAAAGAAGAAATGATTTAATTGGTAATTTAGTAAACACGGTTAAAGGTTATGCAGAACATGAAAAAAGTACTTTAACAGCCGTTATTGAAGCAAGAGCAAAAGCTACTGCTGTAACAATTGACCCAACTAATATTACTCCAGAACAATTAGCTGCTTTCAATCAAGCTCAAAGTGGTGTTTCATCTGCATTATCTAGATTATTAGTTTCTGTAGAACAATATCCTAACTTAAAAGCAGATCAAAGTTTCTTAAAACTTCAAGATGAATTGGCTAGTACAGAAAACCAAATTTTAACAGCAAGAACTCGTTTTAACGAATCTGTTGAAGCATATAATGGTTATGTTTTAAGTCAACCTAGAAATATGTTTTTAGGAAAATATAAAGAAAAAGCGTACTTCAAAGCTGTTGAAGGTGCTGAAAAACCAGTTGAAGTTAAGTTCTAATTTCGAAAAAAAAAAAGAAACAGAAAATGTCTAAAACCGAAGAATTTTTAACCAAAGCGGAAGAACAAGAAGTTGTTAACGCTATTGTGATTGCCGAAAAAAACACTTCGGGAGAAATTCGTGTACATATAGAAGAAAATAACACAAAACCTCCTATCGAAAGAGCACAGGAGGTTTTTCATCTTCTTAAAATGGATGAAACCGAATTGAAAAACGGCGTGCTTTTCTACGTTTGTATGTTATCGAAAAGTTTTGCTGTTATTGGCGATAAAGGAATCAATGATTTAGTGGAACCCGATTTTTGGAATTCTACAAAAGATCACGTTATTGAAAAATTCAAAGAAGGTCAATACAAAGACGGATTAATCAATGGGATTTTGGAAGCTGGAGAACAACTAAAAAAACACTTTCCTTATGATCATCATGATGACGAGGATGAATTGTCTAATGAAATTTCAAGAGGTTAATGAGAAAGTTAGAAGTTAGAAGCTGGAAGCTGGAAGAATTTAAAATTATACTTTTATTCTCAATCATCCTTATATCAAATATTACATTTGGTCAATATAAAATCCCTGAAAAACCTAGTTTAGAAACCTCTGTTTATGATTATGCAAAACTTTTATCTGATGCTGAAAAAACGCAATTAGAAGAAAAGCTAGTTAGATATTCAGATACTACTTCTACACAAATTGTTGTAATTATTATAGAAGATTTAAACGGAGATAATATCGAAACTTTAACACCAAATTGGGGTCACAAATGGGGAATTGGACAAGCAGACAAAGACAATGGAATTGTAATTTTACTTTCTAAAAATGACCGAAAAATCTGGATTTCACCTGGTTACGGAACGGAAGTACAACTCGTAGCTGGTATTACTGGCGAAATTGTTAGAAATGTAATTATTCCAGAATTTAAAGCTGGAAGTTATTATAACGGTTTAGATAAAGGTACTGATGCTATTTTTAAAGTACTTACTGGGAAATATAAAGGCGAACGCAAACAAGAAAAAGAAGGAGGAATTTTACCGATTCTTATAATTATTGCAGTCTTTGTTATATTTGTAATCATCGCAGCAAAAAACAAAGGAAACAACGGCGGAAATTCAGGCGGATTTGGCGCTCCAAATTTATTGGACGTTATTATTTTAAGCAGCATGGGTCGTAGCGGCGGAAGTTTTGGTGGCGATTCATCCTCTGGTGGTGGATTTGGCGGCGGCTTCGGTGGCGGATTTGGCGGCGGCGGATTTTCTGGTGGTGGCGCTGGTGGAAGCTGGTAAAATTAAGCCATCAGTCCCGAAGCTTCGGGATTAGTATTTAGTATTAAAAAATTTAAACATAAAAAAACCCGATAATCACTTATCGGGTTTTTTTTATTATTATTTCTCTCTGATGTAAATATCAATTGGCACACCACTAAAATTATAGTTTTCGCGCAATTTATTTTCAAGAAAACGTTTGTACGGATCTTTTACATATTGCGGTAAATTAGCAAAAAATACAAACTGCGGCACCGGCGTTGGTAATTGCATGCAATATTTAATTTTCACATACTTTCCTTTTAATGCTGGTGGCGGTTGGTTTTCAATAATTGGCAACATTAAATCGTTAAATTTAGATGTTGGTACTTTTTGTTTTCTGTTTTCGAAAACCTCAACAGCTGTTTCTAAACCTTTTAATAAACGTTGTTTTTCTAATGCCGATACGAATAGAATTGGCACATCTGTAAACGGTTGAATTTGCTCACGAATTTTACGTTCGTAATCTCTAGCTGTCATGGTATCTTTTTCAACTAAATCCCATTTGTTGACTAAAATTACAATTCCTTTTCTGTTTTTTTCAGCTAACCAAAAAATACTTTGATCTTGTCCTTCGAAACCACGAGTGGCATCAATTACTAAAATACAAACATCTGAATGCTCAATCGCACGAACCGAACGCATTACAGAATAAAATTCTAAATCTTCTTTTACTTTCGCTTTTCTTCGAATTCCGGCAGTATCTACCAAATTAAATTCGAAACCAAAACGGTTATATGTGGTATCAATTGCATCACGAGTTGTTCCTGCAATATCTGTAACTACAAATCTATCTTCACCAATTAAAGCGTTAATAATAGACGATTTTCCAGCGTTAGGACGACCCACAACTGCAAAACGTGGTAACGGATTTTCTTCCTCAACTGCTTCTGGCAATTCTGGTAAAACTTCCACTAATTTATCTAATAATTCACCCGTTCCACTTCCATTCATGGCACCAATAGTAAAATATTCGCCCAATCCTAAATTGTAAAACTCTAACGCATCAGTCACACGTTTTGAATTATCTACTTTATTTACTGCTAAAATAACAGGCTTAGTA
The DNA here is from genome assembly GCA_040385445.1 of Bacteroidota bacterium. Lineage (GTDB taxonomy): Bacteria > Bacteroidota > Bacteroidia > Flavobacteriales > Flavobacteriaceae > Flavobacterium. Next base: position 20,782 of record JAZKHI010000104.1, read on the forward strand.
ACTTTACGAAGTAATTTTGCCACTTCGTCATCCATTGGCGTGATACCTTCTTCCACATCTACCATAAAAATGATAGCATCACACTCGTCAATAGCTAATTCTACTTGTTTTCTAATTTCACCTTCAAAAATATCATCAGAACCTTTAATGTATCCACCTGTATCAATTACAGAAAATTCTTTTCCATTCCACTCACTTTTTCCATAATTTCTATCACGCGTAACACCACTCACAGAGTCCACAATGGCGTCTCTACGTTGGATTAAACGATTAAAAAGTGTAGATTTCCCTACATTTGGTCTTCCTACTATGGCTACAATATTATTCATTCTTCTTATATTTTGTGCAAAAGTACGTTTTTTTATTTTAGAAGCAGACATTTTGAATTTCAAAACACTTGCTTTCCCGCTTTTCGCGCTACATGGTAGCTTGCTACAATCGGGGCTAAAATAGAACTGCTTTTTTCAAAACAATTTATCTATTTACTCTTTACTAATTACTAATCACTATATACTAGTCACTATTTTTGGTTATATCCGAATCTTCGTAATTGATAAGCGTTACTACGCCAATCTTTATTCACTTTTACGAAAATTTCAATGTGTATTTGTTTATCGAAAAACAATTCTAAATCGGCACGAGCCTGCATTCCTACTTTCTTCAAAGCTGCACCTTTATGTCCGATAATAATTCCTTTCTGCGTATCGCGTTCTACCATAATAACAGAACGGATTCGTATAATTTTCTCCTCTTCTAAAAACTCTTCCGTTTCCACCTCAACAGCGTATGGAATTTCCTTATCGTAATTTAATAAAATCTTCTCACGAATGGTTTCATTTACGAAAAAACGCTCTGGCTTATCAGTTAAAGCATCTTTTGGATAATATGGCGGAGAAACTGGCAACAACTCAACAATTCTGTTCAAAACTTCTTTTACATTGAAGTTTTCTAAAGCCGAAATTGGAAAAATTTCTGCATTTGGAACTTTTGCTTGCCAAGTTTGCACTTGTTCTTCTAACATATCCTGATTCGACTTGTCGATTTTATTCAACAAAAGTAAAACCGGAATTTTAGCATGAATAATTTTATTGAAAAATTCTTCGTCTTTTAATTCTTTCTCACCAATTTCAACCATGTAGATTAAAATATCGGCATCAGAAAAAGCACTTTTTACAAAATCCATCATACTGGTTTGTAAATCGTAGGCTGGTTTGATAATTCCTGGCGTATCAGAAAACACAATCTGATAATCTTCATCATTCACGATTCCGAAAATTCTGTGACGTGTTGTTTGTGCCTTACTTGTGATAATAGACAACTTCTCGCCTACCATAGCATTCATTAAGGTTGATTTTCCTACATTCGGATTTCCTATTATATTTACAAAACCTGCTTTGTGCGACATATATTTTATTTTTTGCAAAGGTACATAAAAAAAGCCACTCGTTTCAGAATGGCTTTTTGCTATAATCTGATTAAAACTGTTTCTCGAAAACTTCCTGTAAAAAGAACTTTCGAAATAAAATTTTAATTATTCTGCAGCTACTAATTTATTAGCACTACGGTATGTGAATTCATTATAAATGTGACGACGAGCAAAACGACCTGGTGATTCTGCGTTTACCATTTTCACATACGTGTTTCTTGGCACACCAAAATATTCGAATTTACTTCCATCTACAAAGCTAATATATAACACTCCTTTATCCATATAAAAATCAGAAATTTGAGAAGTTGTAGTAGTAGCTGTATATTCTGCTTTTACTTTTTCTCTAGTTTCTGGAGCGATACTTACTAAAAAGTGGTAGGCTTCAATAATGTTCTTACTTCTTTCTTCAGCTGCTAAACGTTCAACTGGATCAGCAATAGTATCAGGATGATCTTCCTTCATACTATTTCTATATATTGTTTTTAATTCTTTTAACGTTGCTTCTCTGGTAACATTAAGTAACTTTCTGTAACCAATAATTTTCTGTGTAGTCATATAATTTTCAAAATAAAAGTGCAAAAGTAGTGATTTTTATTTTCTAAATCCTAAAAAAAATCAATTAATTTATTGTTAAATAATTGATAATGAATTAATTGCATAAAAAAACCCTCTCAAAATGAAAGGGTTCTTAGTAGCGGGAACAGGACTATCACCCTGAGCTTCAATATCTTAAAAATGAATGTGTTACATTTCAACTTTAAAACATGTATGCCTAAATGTATGCCTTTACCAAAATTTCAAACCACTAAACTTTTGCTTAAAATGTGGTGCAAAACTAAAAAACATTTTTAAATAAATCTAATTTTACCATAAATTAATGTAATATTTTTAGTTTTAAAGTTGTAATTAACCTTTATTACTGAAAAAAATTAGATTATTCCATTAGCCCTAATAAACAACTTAATATCACTAATAATTTGATTTACCCTATTATCTAACTTGATGGTTTTATTTTTGGCATCAAACCTATCCCAATCTGAAGTTCCATTTACATTTGAAAGATTATAGGTTATAATATTATACCTATTGGCATTTAAAAAATTAATCGTATTCTGATAATTAAACCCATTTAACTGTTCCGCTACAATTAAAACCTCTGGAATGGATTCAGAAAATCTATCAGATAATTTTATTTTTGTTTCTGTAGGTGATGCTGGAACACAGAAAAAATTCAACTGAAGATACTTAAATATTGAATTTAAAAAAATGTATTGCCAACCTGCCCTCATTACTTTTAATGATTTGTCACTATAACTATTTACAAGATGTTTAATAGTGGATGTTTTACCTGAATCTTGCTGTCCAATTATTAATATTGCTAATCTCATATTCTTTTAAACGTATTTTAATGTTTTGTTTTCAATTGTATAATAATCTCCAACAATATAATCACTTTGCTTCAAATCATCTGAAATCATAGATGTTGTAAATATTAATTGGTAGCTTTCAGAAGGGAATTGTTTTGCTGTTTCAACAACTAAATTTTGAAAATTTTGACTACGTTCTTTTTCAATACCTTTATCCTCCATATTATCACAAAGAATAAATCTTGGATATCTCATACTATCAATTACTAAAGAAGAGAAAAACAACGAAAATCTAGATACAATTTTAAGGTAAAAATTAGAACTTGCTGAAAAATTTCTAATATCACCATCTACATAAACAGCATTATCATAATAGTTAATATCTAAACTTCGAGCACTTTTAAAATCCTTTTCTCTTTCAAAATCTTTCTTTAAAAAGTTTAGTGCATATGTTTCAATATGTGTTCTAATTTCATTCTTTTTTTCAATTTGAAATTTTTCTTTAATATCAATTGAATCATTGAAATTTTTAATTTTATTTTCAAGACTACTTTTTTCATCTGTTAGTGTTGCATACTTTTCAGCAGTTTCTAGAAATGTCAAATATTGATTTATTTCTCCTTCAATTTCTCCTTTTCTTACCAACAAAGAATCAATTCTTTCATCTCTTATAGATGAAACATCAATTAAAGCAAAATTAACTCTGTCTTGTACTTCCTTAAGCTTTGCTTTCTCGCTAGTATAACTAGATTGTAAATCAGCTAGTTTTTGATTACGAATCCCCATAAGTTTTTCAGACTCTCTAATCTGAAAGGTGACTTCTTGCTCCATTCTACGTGCTTGTGTAACACCAAAACTATCATCAACATCATGCTTGCAAAGTCTACAAGAACCTGCAGTTGGCGCATCTAATTTTGATAAACACTCTGGACAAAACTCCAATGGATAACTACCTAAATACTCTCTAGTTGCTATTGAGTTTTTTATTGTTTTCCTTTTATGATGTAAACTTTGAAGAAAAAATTCAGAATCTGTAATTTCATACCTTAAGCCATTGATCTCATTATCTAATTTATTAACTTTATCTCTTTGTGATAATGCTTCAACATTAATTTCCTCGAAGTTTAATTTAGTCTTTTTGGTATAATTTATTCTTTTAGTATTAGTTTTTAAATTAATTATATCCGATTCAACATTAGATTTCTCAGTTTCAGTATTACTAATCAATATCCTAATATGCCCTACATTAAGCAATCTTTTATCTTCATATAAGCTTCTTATTCCCTCAATTTCATATTTTAATGATTGCAATCTTTTCTCAGAATCTTTTTTATTAATTCTATCCTCATACAATGTTTCATCATATACTCCTAATAGAAGTTCAGATACAGTTTGTCTAGTTAATGATGAATCAAATTGTTCATATAAAAAAAGTGAATTAGTAGGTGAATCTTGGTCTACATACATTAATCTTAATAACTGATGCATTGTAATATTACTATCACCAACAACTATAGGTATATTTAATTGCTCAAATAACACATTTGAGAAACTTTTTTTATCTGAAACTTTATATGGAAATTTATGCCATTGTCCTTCAACAGTTGCTTTTATTGCATCTTTATATGTACCCCAATAAATATACATAGGGATTAATGCTGAATCACTAATTTCTCTTTTTAAAGTTAATATTGCTCCATTCATTTCAACTTCAGCATATACATGCGAGCATTTTTTTGCTTCTTTAGTCCAAGTTGTAAAGCTCCCTCCTAAAATAAAAAATATAAAGTGAGAAATTGTTGACTTACCACTACTATTATCTCCTCTAATAATATTTATACCTTTTTTGAATTTTTCATCAAAAGCTTTATTGCCATTATGAGTAAAGACAACTAGTCTATTTAAAAATAGATTATTATGCATCATACCTATATTCTAATAAATTAGTTCTATCTTTTAAACCTTTTTCTCCATATAATGGCATTTTATAAAAATAAGTAGTCATTATTTTTATAATATTACTTTCTCTATCTGATGGTGCCTCAAAATTTTGAATAACTTCATTAAATAAAGATTTATCAATTTTAGTTATCTTATTATCCGTTAGATAGTCTTTTTCAATAAGACCATATGAAGCTAAGGTTTTAATCGCAGTTAACTGATAAGTTCGCATTTTTTCAAATACTATTTTACCATCAATTACAACCTCATATGGATTATATTTCTTTGGAAATAAATTTTGTATATCATTACTCCCTTTTTCATATCTAATTTTTGCCATTTCGTTTGGAAATGCTAAATAATAATCCCAAATCCTTAATCTTTCCAATTCTACATAATCTTCTTTAAGATTAGACAATAATTGAACCATTCTATAAACAGAATGATACATATCAAAAGCTGAATGATACACTAACATATTAATTCCATTTTAGGTGACATCGACCTGTTAAATAATAAATCATACCTTCAATATCAGTTGAAGAAAAACCAAGAATATTATCTTCTAGTCCTTCTTGTTCAATAAGAGAAATTAAAGGAGCTATAATCTCATCAGAAATAGCAGAACTAACTGTGGCATCATCAGCCTCAGAAATTATAAGTGGATATATTTTATTCCTAAACCGCTCAAGAATACTTGCTAATAAATGTGCTTGGATTTTTTGCGCAGATTGATACAATTGAAATTTAGTGAGTTTTTTATAATATTCTTCTTTAAGCCAAATTGCATCATCTATCAAATCCACTCTATTACCTTGCATTAGTTTTTGCTCAAGACCAATTACATCCCTTTGAACTGTATATCTATACAAATCATCAATCCAACCAATAATTTCATCATTATTTTTAAATTCTGAATTTAATTTCTCAAATAGAGATGCTAATCTTGTTTTATTAGTATGATGAATATGATTTTCCGTTGTAGTTTTATCTCCAAAAACAATATCTCCAATTGCTTTTACATTTTTTAAACTGTGACCTTCACTCATTATTTAATATTGGTTTTTTTATCCCCAAAAACAATGTCTCCACCAGCTTTTACATTTTTTAAATTCTTACTATTTGATGTTTTTTTACTATTGTTTTTAATTGAAATTCTGATAATAAGCCCAACTGCGAACAAAGCAATTATTGCTAAAATAATTTGTGTAGTGTTATTTTGAAAATCCATACGATAAGTTATAAAGTGATAAATATATAATAAATAAATACATGATTTTATTTAATCAATTAACTCTTATTATTTTCGGTAAAAATAGCTTAATGTCTTTATTAAAATACAGGTATAATTACTTGTTTTTTAAACTAGGTATAATTACCTGTTTTTTAAATTAATTAGGATATTTCCAAATGAAATCTCCTGCTCTATTTCTTTTACCATTACAACATTTAGCAATACTACTTTTATTAATACAAGTCTCATCGGATGCAGTTACAATAGAATCATACTCCTTAATAAATTGACCCTCTAAAGTAAATTGTGATACTTTTCTAACTCTTTTATCTTTTTTAATTTCAATTTCAGGCAAATAAGACCAAAAATAATTAGCACAAGTTTTTCTTCCCCCTAAACATGCATCACTTATTGAATTAATAGATACATTGACATATTTAGCTGCATCTTCTAAATTTTGAAAAGTAGTTATTAAATTTCCTGAATAGTCAAATTGATAAATTAACTTTTTAAATCCACCTCCTGTATCAGAATTATAACCTTTGTTTTTAGAATCAAATACTTCTATATATTTTTTCTCTTTAAGTGCCAATTCATTAACACTTGATGCAGTATCTATTTGTTCAAATAGGAAATTTTCTTTACCATATTCTTTTAATGCATCTTGAAATTTTGAACCATACTTTTTGTCAATTCTTTGAAAATGATCTAATTTTCTTTCTTCAATTGACTTTGTTGTTGTGCCTATGTATGAATAACCATTAATTGAATTTGTAGCTTTATAAATTAACCCAAAATTTTCATTTATAAATTTATTTGCTACACTAGCAGTTGTGTAAACTCCAAACTTTAACACAACCTCTTCCATAGTCTTTTTAACTAATTTTAAGTCACTTTTTCTACATGCTAATGCATCATATATGTAAATCATATAAACTCCTTTAGAATTAAGTATTCTAATTACTTCTGACATTATTTTTACTTCATACTCAAACATTTTCCTTGAAGTAATTCTGTAACCATTTATTCTTTTATCATTAATAATATTTTCAACAAATTCTGGTTCATTTTTAGAATAGAATTGATGTATTAGTCTATTTTTCATTGCATATATCTGCTCATTAAAGTAGGACAAATGTTGTTTTTTAACCTTTTTAACAACTATATTTAGCTTCTCAGCAACAATATCATGAGTTATAAACATTGTTTTACCTCCATACAATTTAATGGCTATATTGGGATGTAATGCTTTAAAATCTAGTTCAACAGTTTCTTCATTGTCAATTTTAATTAAACTTCTAATCCAACTATTTATTAAGTTCAATTTATAGGTTACTCTACCACCTGCTTTTAAGTTACTTGGCTCTAATATTTCTGGATTACTAATTATTGAATTAAATCTATTAATACAATCCTCTACAATCATAAAATTAGATTTATCCAAACTATTTTTTAAATCTTTTCTAAATATTAATTTCTTACCTTTTTTAGAAACAAAGCCTAATTTAATTAATCGTTTAGCTTCATTTTTAATTTGTTGATTAGTTGGATAAGTTAATCTAGGATATAGCTTTAAAATATTATTAATAATTGCATTTTCAATATTCTTATGTAATTCTTGATTTAAAAGTTTTAAATAAGGATTTACTATTGCTTTATTCTTTATTTCATAATCAAATAGTTTATTCCCTTTATAACATTCGGATAAACTATATTTTTTTGTTTCCTCACCAGATTTATAAGATTCTCTATCAAAATCATTGCTTTTGACTACAATTAACGGTTGAAAATTGCCATTTGTGTATTTTAATACTTCAATAATACTTTTATAATTATATCTTATTTTCATTAATCTTTTTGAAGACAATCGAACCCAAGAATGATTTAAATTTTTATTCGCTACAATAGAAAGCATTAACAAACATAATTCTACAGCTTTTTCTTGGTTCTTATTTACTTCAGACAGTAACTTTTTAGGGATCTTTCTCTCTAAATGAACTTTAGAACCTATAGGGACTCTTATCCGTGAAATTGAATTAATTTCATAATAATTTGTATTAATTTCATTCTCAAAACTCTCTTCATTACTTTTAAATAAAGGAATTAATGATTTTTCATCATCTAAAACATATGAATAATATAGATAATTATTATTAGAGTTAGAATAATTAAATGAATTAGATTGATAATTGATTTTTTTGCTTTTAGTAAAATTTAAGGGGTTATAAATTTCACTTTTTAAATTAAACAATACTGGTTCCTTATGAACCTCATAGCTAACATGATTCACTTTCATAAATATTAAATTAAATTTGTATTATGTCTTTTGAAATTCAGAATAGTAGACTGAAAAGACTTGAATGAAGATTTTAAAAACGAGGCTTTTATTGATAAAGAATGCCTCAAAATTCAATTAACACAAAGATACAAAAAAGACCAATCTTTTCCTAGGTTTTTTCCTACTTTTATATAATGTTATTTGTTATAATTTATAATAAAAAAAATTATAAAGGTGCTTAGTTTTAACAAACACCCTTATAAGTTTAAACATTTTCAGTGGTTTTTATTTATCGTGTAAAACGGGCTCAAAAGTTTGGTTATCAAAATACAGCATAAACACGTAATAATTAATCTATAATTATATCAAAATTGTGATAGTAGTAAGCCTTCTTGTTAATTATAAATATTGTCTCAATTTTCAAATCAACTTTTACTGCTTCCACTAAATAAATTTTTCCAAACGCAATATCCTCTAAATTACATTTGGCTTTAACTTTAAAGGGACAGAACACCTTTTTCAAAATATTATTCCATGTAACAACATAAATAATATTTGGCTTACTAAGTCTTAATATTTCAGCTATTTCTGTGTTAGTCATAATACTTTTTATTATTAATTTGTATAACTAATTTTTATATAATGACTACAAAAAAGCTATATTATTATTTTGAATGAAAAAATTTTCTTGTTTGTTTTTTAATAAAATACCCATGTATTCACTAAACTCGTATGCGCTTACATTTTTTTCAAAATTTGTATCTATATAAGTGCTTTTATTAGCCTCAGTACATAAGTTGTAAAAATTCCAAAGACTAATTTTATTGTCTTGTTTTGAGAAATTAACATCTTGAAAATAATCTTTTATTATACAATTGATTTGTGAATCATTTATATTTAGTTGGAAAAGTTCTTTTTTTAATGATTTTTCAACATAAGGATATAGCTTCATTTTACCAATCAAATAAGCAAACTGGTTTTCACTTAAATACAAGCTATTTAAAGCCTTCATTTTATCAATATGAGCAATTCTGTCGTATGAATTGATTAAATCAAATACAGCTTGTTTTAATTCGTGTATTGAAGCTACTCTAATATCAAACTTCAATCCATCAGTACTGATACATAAGTTTGTACAAACAGTGTTTTGAAAACCTATAAAAACTTTAAATTTTTCAATACTTTTTTTACTGAATAAATTTTCTTGATTATAAGCCCTTACTCCACCTATACAAAGTTTTAATAGATTACCATTAACTTCTTCTACCATCTTTGGAATCTCATAAACAAAAGCCATCCTTTCATAATAAATGGTTTTTTCTTCTTCTAATAATTGAGAAACTGGCTTCCCTATTGCATTTGGGGACCTGCCCTTTATTACATGTGAAACTCTTATCTCTGGTTCAATTGCTTCTTGGAAACCAAGTACATCAGTAATTACTTCTTCTATAGCTTTTACAAACTCATAATGCGAGATTGTTGATTCATTATCTTTTGCAAATACTGGTATAATACAATCTGTTTTCAGATGATTTAAACATACTTGAATTGTATTCGCTTCTATAAAATTCTTTCTTTCACTTTTTATTATTTGAGAATCCTCAATTATTTGGTTCTCATAATTTTGAACAATTAACTCCATAATTTAAATTTTAATGATTTGTTCATCTTTTATTAGATGATTAGAAACTTGCTTTAATTCTTCACTTCTTTTTATTATTAGTTGGTAAAGCTCTGTTTTAAAGCCACTATTATCATAGTACAAAGATTTTAACTCCTCATCAGTTGTAGCCTGTTCAATTTTGAGTTTAATATCATCTAAAGAAACACCTTCATTACACCATTCTAATAATTTCACTCCCGTTTGACTATTAATAACAAATTCAGGTTTATTTACAAACAATCCTGTTCTATCTTTACTTGCTGACACTAAATGTTTATCATTTAAAAACTCGAAATTTACAGTGAGTTCATATTCAAACCCTTCTCTTTGAATTTCTTTAGTACCTAATTTCATTACTTTAGTTTTACCAGAGCTATCTTGGTCTAAGCTATAATCTACTTTTCTTCTCGAAGTGGTTAACACATGTAGTTTTGATTGAATAATTGCATCTAAAAAAGCATTATGTCTCGGAGTTACTTTTGCCCAATCTTGAAACCTACCTCCTAATTTTTCATGAATCTCTAAACAACCATTTTTCCCACTCCATTCGTGGCTAATTGAGTCTATTATTAAAACTTCAATTTCAGGATTTTCACAAATTTTAATAGCTTCAATATATCTTTCTGGAGTAAATGGTTCAATTAAGTTTAAAACATTAAACTCTCCTAAATGAGAATATAAACTAGCACTATTATTTTCTGTATCTATAAGTGCAATTTTTGTCCAATCATTTGTTATACCAAATGCTAATAATAAAGCACTATAAGTTTTACCAAATCCACTTGGACCTGATAAACCAATTCTTAATTTGACTTGATGTCGTTTTGCCTTCTGTAATTTCATAAAGCGTGTGTTTTAAAAAAAAAGAGCCATCTCAATGAGACAGCCCTTGGTTAATACTAATTCTGTATGGCGTATAAATAATTTTACTTGAGATCTAAGCTAATGGGATTAAATCTTCATTTAGTGCTAAATTCTCATTAAGAATTAACTCTTCCTCTGTAACAAATTCATAACGATGATTTCTTGTGATTAATTCCCCAGTTTCTTGTATTACAAACTGATAAGGCTCAACCTCTACTTTGGTAATAGCACCATCTAATTTTGTTCCAATTAAGCCTTGACAAGTAACTTCATCAAATGAACAACCCACTGATGCTTTTCTTGCTGTCAAATAAAGTTTACCTGTTGCTTTACTTTTTACTGATTCTAAACCACCTTGAACTTCTAATAAAAAGAAATTTGTTCCATCTTCTTTTTCAATTTTTTTGTAACCTACAATTTGTACCATAGTCTTTTAAATTTTAAGATTAATAAAAAACCCCTAACTAATAATAGCTGGGGGTTCACCAAGATTGTATTAAAGTCCAGGGGGTATGTTTGGCTTATTTAACGCTTACTTTAAAGAGTAATCATCTTAAAAAAATTGAAAAAAATTTTAAAATTATTCTTCAAATAGGTTAGTAATTTCTAAATCAGTTTCATAATATTCTTTTTTAACTTTATCTTTATCTTCATAATAAACAAGATTCACTTCTTTGTAATTAGTCGCTGTATAAGGCATATTTTGACCTTTAGATTGTGAGCCTTGATATCTGAAAATATTAAATCTAATTTTTGAAATTTTTGAAATTTTCATTTTTTCAATTTCTCCCATTGTTAAATTATAAAGATTTGTACTTGTTTCATCAACATAATCCCTAACACCTCTATCAATACAATTAATCATTGTACCATCTTCAAGAATTATAGTTAAATTCCCTTTTATATAATCAAAATCAAATGGAACTACAATTGATAACATCAAATATCCTCCATTTGAATGTTTAGCAATAGTTATTTTAGGGTCAGATGTCCAATATTGTCCATTTAATCTGAAACTCCATGTATTTGTAGCTTCAAACTGTTCACTTCCTTTGTAAATGTAGTTTTGAGCATTTGTATTTAGGTGAAATAATATTCCAAGTAAAATAATCATTAATCTTGTTTTCATATTTATTTAATTTTAAAATTAACAAAGTGATTAATTATTGAGATTATCCAAAGAACACTACTTAATATTAAAATTGCAGGAATATCTTTTGATAATGCTTTTAAAGCAAGACCTAGCTTATCATAACTACCATAGATATTTTCTCCAAAAAATGTTTCTGCTTGAAAAAAAGGAGACCTAGTCCCTTTAGAAACGATAAAATTTAATATAAAAACTATTAAAACTGCCAAGACAATACTTATAATTAAGTTTTTTATAATTTTTGAACTAATTGTTAATTCTAATTTTTTTTCCATTTTTATTTATTTAGAAGGTAAAAATCAATTTCTTGATTCTTTTAATTAATAGAATAATTTATTTAGTTGTTTTAAAACTATACAAATGTAATAAAATTCGTCGTATGTGACGAGGTGAATTTTGATATACCTTTTCATTCTTTATTTTCTTTGTTTCATGTTAAAACAATTAGATAAAATTGAAGAAGAGTTAATTCAAAAAATCTTTAAACTTTCAATAGAAAAGTTTGAAGGTAATAATTCTCTTTTTGCAAGAATGTCAAATTGTTCTGAAGGAAGTATTAGAAGAATTTTTAAGAATGAACAAAAAATGACTTTTCATATGCTTTTGAAACTATGCTATGGTCTTGAAATTGACCTAAAAGATATACTTGCAGAAATAAACACTTCAGTCATTAAAAAATAATACTATTTTATTTTTTTAGTCAGGTTAATAATTTGTTCACTAACCTTTTTCTGAACTACTTTAGCATAATGATCTTGCGTTGTAGATATTTTAGAATGTCCTAATAATTCAGATACAATCTCCATAGGAACATCATTATAGAGAAGTACTGTAGTTGCGAATGTTTTTCTTGCTATATGATGAGTAAGTTTCTTTTCAACACCAATTATCTCAGCTACTTCCTTTATATAAGAATTAAACTTCTGATTAGATATAATAGGTAGTAACTCCTTATCATTTTTATATTTATCTAAAATCTCTATAGCTTTAGGAAGCAATGGCAATGAGAATTGTTTTTTAGTCTTTTGCCTAAACATATCAATCCAAAGTTTATCATCAAATTTCTTTAAAACATGTTTAGCTTCTAAGCTCGCCATTTCTTGATAAGGCAAGCCTGTATAACAACAAAACACAAACATATCTCTAACTTGCTCTAGTCTCTTTTGAGAAAAAATATGATTCTCTAAGATGAATAGCTCTTCTGGAGTTAGATAAGTGATGTTATTAATTACTTTCTTAGGTTTATACAATAGAAATGGATTTGTAACTAAAAACCCTTCAGCTATGGCTAGTTTAATTATTTTAGATAATCTTTGAATACTTTTATTGATAGTAATCTGTTTAAAGTTATTTTGTGTCTTCAGGTAAAAATCAAAATCTTGTAAAAACTTCAAACTTAAATCATCTAACTTAATGTTTCGTTTTCTTGTAGTGTGAAAAAGAAATTCTTCTATATGCTGTTTTGCTTCAATGAATTTTGAATGTGTAGATTTAGTATATTCTTTACCAATTAGCATTTTCATTCTGGAATTATGTAATTCAAACACTTCCATTAATGATTTAGCTGGTTTTATATCTTCACCTTTGTATTTAAGATAAATATCATCAACATCAAACTCATTTTTCTGAACTTGTAGAAATAAAAAAGCCTGATTAATTTCTTGTTTAATCAGACTTAGTTTAGTATTTATTTGTGTATGCTCTACATCAATTGGAATAGCTTGTTGTGTCGCATTATTCCAGTTATTAGGATTAATAAATAATCCTGTAGCAAAAGGCTTCCTCTTGCTTAAATATGTGATTCTGCAAACTAATGGAACTAATCCCTTTTTATTTATTCTTGTAGCAGAAATCACAAACAATATTTTAATTGATTGTGTTGTCATTAGATAGTTTATTAGTTATTAATAGGCTTTTAATTGTTTGTTATTTTTAAGAGTGAATAACAAAGTAGTTTTGACTTTATATGGCACAAAAAAACCTAGCAATAGCCAGGTTTGTATATTTTTTCTACACTAAAAAGATAGATTAGTAATGGAAGTGGTGTTTTCTAATCATCTAAATATTCAATTCCTTCCAAATCTAGCCAGCCTTTTTTACCATTTGGCAATTCAAATCGGGCAAAACCAAATTTAAAATCTTCTAGAGATTTGTATTTGAAATCTTCTTGCAAAGGATAAAGTTTGTATAAATTATTTTTTTTGAATTTATAAAAAGGAGGTTTATATTCTATGCTTTGTAAATTTTGATACTTTTCCGAATCAATTAATTCGTAATAGCCGTAAGTAATTTTGTTTCTTTTAGAAATAAAATACCCCAAATAATTTATACCATATTTCCCATCTGATTTTTGATAGTAGACTATATTATTATTAAAGTTAATATTGTCAATTATTTTTGAATTAGAATCAACATCTTTTATAAATTCTTGATATTTGGAAACAGTATCTTTACCAATACTTGAAAAGTAAAATTTTTCAATATCTTTTGTATTAATTAAATCAATACTATCCGTAATTGTTTCGTCAGTTTCATATCCAAATGAGTTTAAATTTCTAACAAAAAAAGTAAAATTATTATTGCTTTTTTTTATTGAAACTTCATAACCATATTCACGGGAATTTTCATAATAATTAAGGTCTATATACCCAAAAAAAACAGTTTTTTTTATTTCATCACCTGCCCAATTTATTATTTTGAATTTGTTTTTCTCAATGAATTGAATACTTCCCATACCTCTTCCTATTTTGTAAACTTTTAAAGGATGTTTATTTAATTTATTAAATGTTAAATTATATAAATCAATTTTTCCATTTTCATAACAAGATATGATTGGATCCAATTTAATTGAATCATATTTTTTATTTATAATAACTTCATTGTAAATATTTTTTAATTGTACTTTTTTATTTTCAATCGTATCAATTCTGAAAAAATTATCTTTTAGATCATAAAAAATATGAGTGGAAAAATCATAAATTTCTGTATTTGATAAGCTTTTTTTCTTTTGTGTATAATTTGGTTTAAAAATATATTCCCCTAAAAAACAAATTTTTTTCTTTGAAGGAATTAAAAATAATTTTTCATTTTCATAAGTATAAATTATTCGTTTATTTCCAAATTGAATATAAATATAAGGTAGTATTTCATTCAATTGAGTATATATTTTTTCATCTCTATATTCATTAGAAAATAAAGCAAAATAATTATTATTTATTTGACAAAATTTACTCCAAGTATCATTATCATCATCTTTTATAATAAATTCAGTATTTAAGAGGTTTTTAAAATCAAATTTATCATCAATTTCATTTTTTAAAACTAACTTTTTACTTTTATACAATGTTTCAATATCATTGTTTTTAATAGGAGTCAAAACTGAATACATTTTATTTTGTTTTAACTCATAATCTACTTTAATTTCTAATTTATAAAAGTTGTCATTTTTTTTTATAATTATACCTTCCTGAAAATGAACAAACTGTAATTCACCTTCAGTAACTTTAAAAGTTTTTTGAGCAAAAATAAATTGAGAGAACAGTAATAATACTAGAGTTAGTTTTGCCATATTTTAATTTGGATTTATTTTTTTAAAAGATTTTTATCTCAAAAACGCATCTATTCAAAATGTATCTTTTCTAATTTCTGATTGCCAAGCTTCTTTATATCTTGTGTTTAAGTATTTAAATGTTAGCTTGTTGTGCTTTTTATAATATCTTTTTGTGAAATTGCCTGGTGGTACATAAACTATATTGTATTTTTTTTCAAAACTTAAATCTAAACTATCTTTAGTTTTTTCTAAATTAACATAAATTATAAAATTATTTCTTAAAGAGTTGTATTTAAAGTTATATTTTGGACTTGCTTTTAATTTACAAATATATCCATGATTAATCTTCTTTATTCTTGTAGGTTCAGGACCATATGATATTACTTCTTTATAATTAACACTCAAAAGACGCACATTAATTTCAGGGGTTAATGCACTGATAATTTGTGTTTTCATTCCTAAAAAACTAAAGACTAAAGTGTCATTATGTGTTGCTTTTATAGAATATTCTCCATTAATATTAGTTGAAGTTCCTCTGCCAGTTCCTTTAACAATTACAGTTACACCAACAACAACTTCACCAACACTATCTTTTACAACTCCAGATACTTTTCTATCTTGAGCAAAAATCAGTTGAGTGAATAGAAATAACGTTAATATTAGTTTTATGTTTTTCATTCTTCAATTGAAAATTTTACAATTATTGAGCGTACCCTAAAAAAATTATTATGATATTGTGAACCAAACTTATTAATATAATTTGTTGTATTTTCATCAATTTGGATAATCTTTCCAAGTTTAAGGTTGGACATTTTTGCTACCATTGATGCCTTTTTATTTGCGTTTTTTATTAATCTCTCAAACAATATTTCCTCAATTCTATCTTCGTCTTTATAGTAAATATTAGATATTTCATATTTAATAAAGTCAAAACGCTCTAAATCATTAATAAGATTTCTATAAGATTTTGAATCGCTAGAGATATTTAATAGATAATTATCAAGGTAAGAAGGTATATTATTCTTTAATTCAGAAGTAAAATTATAATGTTCAAATTTATATTTTTTTGATTTTAAAAAATTTTCAAGTTTTGATTTATTCATTTTGTATAAATCTGCACGAACAAACCCAAAATCATATTCAACAGAGTCTTTTTCTGTGTAAGTATATGGATATTGGTTAATACTTATTAAAATATCATAATTAGTATGTTCAAGTTGAATACTATCATTTACTTCAATTTTAATGAATTTTGTTATATAATTATATTCAATTGACCCTAAACTATCATTTCGTATTATTTGAATGGTCTTATTTTGTGAAAAAGCTAAAGAACTCAAAATCAATATGAAGTATAATATGTTTTTCATGTTTTTTATTTTAAAATCTATTATTGAATTAGTAGTATTTCTGTAAATATAATAATTCCCCATAAAAAAACCTTCTTATTTTGTAACAGGGTAGTATTTAATAATTTAAATTTTAAAAAAAACATTACATTTGAATTACTTAAATAAAAAACCACTTTTATATTCCACTCACATATGTAAAAGCTTATTAACAAACTGAATTACTAAACTTCATTAATTAGATTACTCATCATAAAAACCATAGACATATTGCTGGTAATAGCTTAGCTCAATATAAAACTCAAAAACATGGAAAAGAAAAATATTATATTAGTAATTACGTTACTAATTATTACAATTTCAGGATGTAAAACAAGTAATTTACCAAAACACAAAAAACACAATCAAATAGACACATTTATAGAAATAAATGGTTTAAAAATTCCAACATTATCAGACGATAAAAAGTTTTATAGAGATACTAAAGTTTTTAAAAAGGATAGAAAAAACAGCATTGACTATGGTGTTGCTTCTAAAATATATAAAAAAAATGATAACGGTTATGACAATTCAAGCTACAGAAAAGCAACTGAAAACTTCCTTATAGTTAGTAGTGATGGAAAGAGTTATGAAGATATTGTTTATGACAAAAGTAATTTGTATTACAACAAATATGACATAAAGAGATATAATTTTAAAGATGGTATATTACAATCTGTTGGTAATTATTGGATGATTTATAGAGATCTAAAAGAAGAAATTTTAATAACTGAAAAACCAACAAAACAATTAATAAACAAGCTAACTTCAAATTGTCAATATTTTCCAAATGGACAACTAAAATCATTTAGTATATATTTTGGTAATTTGATAAATGACACTAACTCTACTGGCTTATTTAATGCGGGTAATGAATGCTATATTGGAACCTGGTATAAGTTTAATGAGTCTGGAGAGATTATACAAACTATAGATTTTGAAAAAGATTATAAAACTAGTTTTTTAGATATTTTTTTAATTTCAAGAAAAAAAATAAATGAATTAAAGGGAAATACTGCAATTAAATTTTCAAGATATTTACCAAGTTTTAAAAGAAACAAAAACGAATTAGGCTCATTTTGGCAGTTATTTATTGCTGAAAATTATTATTTAATAATTGACGATGCTACAGGTAAAATAATTGAAGAAGTTAAATCTGATAATTACGAAGAAACACAAAAATTGTTTACCAAATACATGACACCAACTGTTGATTATAAAAAGAACTTAAACAATTTCTTTGAGATTAAATTGTTTTAATAAATACATTTCAATAATATAATTAATATATCTAATTGGTTTTAATTAAAAAAAAGTTGCAACCCGAATCGTATGCTTTTTTATATAAAAACTGAAGTGTAATACAAATAGAAAAATTTACTGATATTATAGCGCATAAAAAACCCCGCTAAGCTAGGTTCAATGATTATTAATTATAATTAAGGAAGTAATCTAAGAGTTGCTTTTTCTAAAATTCTACTTGTTCAAAAACTACAATCATTCTTTATTTTTAACAAGAGTAAATTCTTTATTTTCTTTTATTACAATAGAATCTCCTTCATCATAGTTTGGCGAACCATTAATTTCTCCTTGTTCATACTCTAGAGTTATTGGGTCAATAAATGAATATGAAATGTAATCATATTTATCTCTAAATAATCCGTCTTTACTTTTAGGATAGCTTCTAAATAGTTCTTTGTTATATCTTGGTTCCATAGCACGTATAAGAGCTTTTTCTGCATCTAAAAAAATACTTTCTTGACTAGGGAAGTTTTCTCCTAAAAGAGAAGCCGTCATCTCTTGTACACTTGCATTATCTCCAAATACGTGAAATTCTAAATTATCATTAAACTCAAAACATAATATTGCAATTTCATAAGTTGGTAAATCTTTGTATGTAATTGGTTTTTCCAATGAAATTATATCTTGTAAAGTACTATGTCCAGTAAGTCTTTGCAATATTTTTTGTTTGGTTGCTTTGCCAACATAATGCACTTTATACTTAAGAAATGATTTAAAATCTCCTTCAATTTTGCATTCAATATCTCCTTTCCACCAATTTTTCAATAATTTTTCAGGTGAAAGCCATAAAATAAATTCAGGAGTGGAATCTGTTTGTTTAGAAAGTGAAAAGCCATATAAATTTCCAAAGGGTGGCTTATTTTTAATATCTTCTTTATCTAAAAAATTTAAAGCTATTGCTATCGTATCACCAAAAACACCACTAATGGAAGCTTGTTTTAAGGGCAACTTTCCTTTAAGTATGTTAGTATTACCTTTTTGGTGAATTTCAAAACTTATACTATAATCCAAAAAGTTTGGAACTAAATTTTCAAAAGTGATAACTGGTCTCTGTCCAATTACGTAAAGGCTTGCTCGTTCCAATGCTCGCTCAATATATTTGTCATCTTTGACAATAGCAAATTCATAATTTGTTAACGGAGCATATGCTAATTCCAGTTTATTTGCTATACTTTTTCTATTCATTGAAAAGTTTAATTTTTAGTCAACCTGATTTGAGATGAGTATTTTTTTTTTAATGGTGTATAACACTCTCAGGCTTTGCGAGGTTACAAATTAAAGAATTCTAACCTTTCGGTTAAACCCTAAATTCAAAGATACAAAACAAACAATATAACCCACAATAGAATAAAGCTATGTTAGTATAATAATTTCGTTTGTGGACATTTTTAAAACTTAATTTTATAAAATATAGAGTTTGCAATTATTTTTATTTCTTAAAAACTATATTTAAAGAGTAAAAAACAGCTATTGTATTATTGAATTCAGGTTCAATCATCAAGATAAAAATCAATATCACCAATAGGTTCGAGATGTTTTATTCTATTAGAGACTTTTGGAATATCACAATAAAACTCAGCCAATTCTTCCCTAACACCGCCTTTCTTATGAAAATCTATTAAATAGTTAATGTAATAATTCGTATCATTCATTCCTAAATCAGCTGGTGGCGTTTTATTAATGTATTCTCTAACTTTTTTAGGTAATTCAGATTGGATTAAAAATTTGATTATTTCCTTTTGAATCATTCGTTCTTCTATAAAATCAAAATTCTCTCCCCAAAAAATTTTCAATGATTTTGATTCAGATGGAATTTCATCAGTATAGATATTTAATCTATAAGTTTCAGTTTTGATTTGAGTATAATACTCTGAGGAAATTTTTTTTATAGTTTTTCCAATAAATTTTTTGATTTTATCATTGTTACCAGTACAACCAAAAAAATCAATTGATATTTTAATATTTAGATTTTCTTCGATAAATTTTATTAATTCTGCACGGCTATTTGTTGAACCATAAATACTACTTAAATTATATTTATCGTAACGGATAGATTTATAAAAACTCGATAGAAGTGATAAAAACTTGATATGTATTTTTCCAAGATTGATATTACGATTCTTTTTTATTCTATCGTGTAATTCAAGATGATTATGTGTTATTAAGCTCTTTTCAAAATCTTCTTGATTTGTATTTTCGTCATGCTCAATTAAGATTAAAGTAACTTTTTGCAATCTCTCAATTCCAACAGCTATATTGTATAAGAATTCAAATGCTTCATCTTCGTTATAAAAATGTTGCATTAAATCAAAACAGTAAATGCCATTATATATGAAATTTCCAGATATACTCAATTCAGTTCCTAAATGGAAATTTTTCCAAAATTCTGTTGGTGTAAAATTGTTGCTCATAGTTTAGTTGGAAATTGCTTACAGCTTATATATACTAATTACAAAGTAGTGCTTTTCAAATATATTTATTATGAATTTTATTTGTAACTTATTGTTTTGGTTGAAATAACATATTCTGATGTCAATTTATTTTCATTTAAAACATTCATCTTTGTTTCTATTCTGTTTTCATATAGATGAAATGTGATGTCTATAATTTCTGAGGTTTTAAATGTCCTTCTTTCACTAAAAGGGAATAATCTTTTATTCAATTGCTCTTCTTTGTCAATTTGAAAATATATAACTTCATTATTAACTTTAATCCCATCAAAATTTAGTTTTATATAAGGTTCTTGATTGTCATCATATTCAATTTTATAGCTTAAATAGTTAAATGAAAAGCTTATATTTTGATGTTCTGTTACTGGTTTTGATAATTCATCTACAAATAAGAAATCTTTATCTGAGAGATTTAATTTTATTACTGGCACTTCAATAAAAAATTTTCCTTCAGGAGTTATTTTGTCGTAAAAGGTATTAACAGGCTCAGGAGAATATTTTCTAAAAAATAAGTTTATATTATCTCTACATTTTTTTTCATCCTTATTTTTTATATATAATTCGTAACCTATCGTTGATGAATATTTGTTTGTTTGTGCATAAATCTTTTGTGCTAACTCAGTTAATGTTACTTTATCATAATCTGTAATTGACAACTTTACTTTATACTTTTTTTCAATATCTTTTACATATTTTTTGATTTTATTTTCTGTATCACCTGATATATATCTGTTTAAAAACTCAGCCATTGCTTGAGTTTCAGAAATATTTAATATAAATAATAAGTTATCAAAAACTTCTTCATTATTAGATGGTTTAAATTTATACAAATCAAAATGTGGATTATAAGCCATAATTTTCCACTTAGATTCTTGCTGAATGCTAAAGCTTTTAGCATTACCATCCAATGAACCAAATTCAATGAAAGTACCTGAATTACCTATTTCTAATTTCTTAGGCTGACCCACTCGTAAAGTATAAATATTTAATGCGGCATCCTGTTTAGGACTCTCTTTAAAACTACCTAATCTAAAAGATATTTTGTTTGTAAAACCAATTAACCAAGTTTTAATATTTGGTAATTCACTAGGGAATTTATCTTGTTTGTCAAAATGTATTGAAGTTTGAGAAAAACATAATGAGTTAGCGAAGAAAAAAATCACAATAAGTTTTTTTCTTAAAAATCTTGAAACTTTACTTTTTTTATGACAATTCATTTTAAAAATATTTATTCATTACTATATATTTTTTTATAAAAAAAATTATTTACAATATTCATGTATTCCGTATTTTGAAATTACTAGACGATTAATTTTTCCTTTTGAATAGTCATACTGAAATGTTTTTTTTGCCAAAAATAAATCCTCTACAAGTAGATGTGAATTAAGAACACTTAAATTTGTGTTTTTATCTACCATTAATAATTCAAAATCTGTACCTTTCAGTTCATAAGGTTGATATTGTACATATTTACTTTTTTCAAATTCCACATTACAATCAATACTTTCTATGTCAGTTCTTACATAGACGTAACTTGGTCTAAAACCTTCTGTTTCTACTGGTAATTTACAAATAAAGAGATGCTTTTCAGTATCAAACGTGCCTCTTGGTAATTCAAAAAAATCATCATAATTAAATTTACTATCAACGAACACTTCAAAACAGGCTTCATTACGTAGTATATTATTTGAGTTATAATTCCCAAATATTTTCAATATTAACAATAGCACTACAATTATTCCTATAATTATTCCTATAATTTTTTTCATTTTATTAAATTCAGTATTACACAATGTTCAGTTGTTCTCAGGGTTCAGAACTAGGCTAGATTTATTTTTTTCTAAGTTCATTTATGTTTATTACCAAATATTTATTAGGATGCTTTTGAGCATAATTTAAAAAGTCAGTTGCTAAAACAACAGCATTTAAAGTTCTCTCTTGGCTATAATTTTTATCATCACTCCTTACCTTGACAGACATTTCTTCAGGTATTACCTCATTAATATCAAAATCCCAGAACTTTTCAATAAATAAATTGTCCTTGCCTATTTTTTTAAAACCATAAACAGTTTTTGATGCATCATAATCATCTTCAATTAGTTTCTCTTTTTCACTGAAAAAAGATTTATAGTTACCATTTTTATTCTTCACTATAGTACTAATTATATCATTTTTTATTTTCTCATCTTTTAATTCATTTTCAAATATTTTTTTACAAATTAGAGATGAATCAATTAGCACAAAATAACTTAACTGTATTTCAGTCATTCCGTATTTTTTCCCTTCAGTCCCTTCGTAGCCATAGTCAACATTTTGAACAATAAACTCCTTATTGTAGAGATTTAATATACCATCTTTATTGCTTATTGTAAACTCTATAGGTTTGGCATTATTAATTGACACTTTATGAGTTTTATTAGGGTCAAGTAAAATACTATCAATTAAACCATTTGTTATAAGTGTTTCTTTAGAATTAAAAACTAAAGTATCAGAGTCTGAATTACCATTTCCGATAATTTTTATTTTTACTGGTTCTGTTTTACATGAAATAAATAAAAAGGATAAACTTAATATTAGTAATTGGCAATAATTGTTTTTTTGTTTCATATCTATATGTTTTTGAGTTATTACATCTGTTTTTAAGCATTACAACTAACACAATAAAGTTAGAGAAATCTATACCTGACACTATGTTAGATTAGAAGTTAAATAAGTAATTTCACCTGCTTATTAAGATGCCCCAGCGAAAAATAAGTGAGTGGTTTATTGATTTGTAGCTATTGAGTAAACCGCTGTTGATAGTAGTACTTTTATTTATTCATCTGCACACATTCTACATTTTGCAAGGTTAAAACTTTCTAAATAAATTGTATCAAATTGTTTTTCTTTGAAATTATAAGACCATTTAAAATATTCAGTTAACATTTTCATAGCTTCATTTTTTAAATTTATATGATTCGCCCAAAATTCTTTTAATTTTATTAACCCCATTTTATTAATACAGAAGCTTAAATTAGATAATATCCCAGAATTAATCTCAATGTTTATATCAGTATCTGTCATTTTTAACATATAATCGAAACGTGATAAACTGTCTTTTTCTAAAGTATCACATAGAATATGTCTCTTTTTAATAACTAAAATCATATTATCAATAAAATCATCGTAATTAAACTCAATTTGAACTTCAATATTATCTGTTTTTTTTGAAATATACCATTGGAAATTATTTTCTAATTTATCACTATCACTTATCATAATAGGTTCAATATCATATTTTTTTGGGAAATATGAATTAAAGTTCTTAGTTATTTCTAAAGAATTTATTTCATGATTTTCATATCTTAAGATTGTATAATTATTTTGATTAAACCAATTTCTAATTTCCTCTACAATACTTTGGTGTTTTTCGGGTTCATTTTCTTTTAAGCGAACAATAACTTCAGGCATAAAAAAGTTTTTAAATCCACGATTTAGCGCTTCACAATCTAATTTCATATGGTATTTTACTTGTCCTTTTACAGGTAAAATAAAACTGTAATTATCAATTCTTTCAGGTACATCTTTGTAAGTTAAAATATAAGCTTTGCTGTCTGACAATAAAATTTTAGACCTAAAAAGTTTCTTTAATTCGAATTGATTGAAAAAATAATATAAATATTGATTATCGTATATATTTGTAGTAAAGAATTGCAAATCTATTCTGTCTACATCTTGAACTTCGGTCATTTCAATTAATTTATTGAACGAGAAATTTGTTAAGTACGCCATTAAAATTATATTTAGTTTTTCGGTTTCTGAGATAGTATTACTACCAACTTGAATACACTCGCTACATAATAGCTCTTTTCAAATATAATAATTATTATTTTACAAATCAGTTAAGGACTTTTATTTATAGAAGAATTTAAATATTTATAACTATTATATTTAATAAAAAAATTGCAACCCAACATAAAAAAGATGCAACCCGAATTGTATGCCTTTTTTTTATAAAAATTAAAGTATAATAGAGATGTAGTAGATATAGAAGTATTGATTTTACTGACTTTATAGCGCATAAAAAAACCCTCTCATTTCTGAAAGGGTTCTT
>JAZKHI010000105.1:0-5747 GCA_040385445.1 Bacteroidota bacterium
TGCAAAAGTAATTATATAAAACAGAATAAAAAAAATGTATTTACTTTTTGTTAGTATGTTTAAAAAAACATATTTTTACAATTCTTAAATTAAAGAAAAGATGAAAAAGTTAGTATTTATTTTAGTTTTAATGACAGCTGGTTTTTCAGCAAATGCACAAAATGGTGCGAAAATTGAATTTAAAGAAGAAACCATTAATTATGGTGAAGTTTATAAAGGAGTAGACTCAGGAAAAAGAACTTTTGAATTTACTAATACTGGTAATGAACCTTTAATTATTAAAGACGCAAAGAGTAGCTGTGGTTGTACAGTGCCAACTAAACCAACTGAGCCAATTTTGCCTGGAAAAAAAGGAGTTATTGAAGTACAATACAATATGAATCCAGGTCCAATTAGCAAAACCATAACAGTTGAAACTAATGCAGTTAATAAAGAAAATGGTATGATTGCCTTAAGAATTAAAGGAACAGTTTTAGTAAAAGAAGAAAAAAGTATTTTAGAAAAAAAATCGGCTGGTCCACTTTCTAAATAAAAACTTAAAAAAATAAGCATAAAAAAAGTCCCGAAATTATCGGGACTTTTTTGTTTCATATAGTTTGGGATTACCAAGCTAAGTTAACTTTTAATTCAAATTCGTCATTAATTGTTTTGTCTCCTAAGTCAGAGAAGAAAGAACCTGAACCGTATTTGATGTCATATTTAGTTCTATCAACTTTTAAAGTTGTAGTAGCTGTATTTCCTTTAACAGTAATGTCAAAAGTAATTGGTTTTGTAATTCCTTTGATTGTTAAATCAGCAGTTACAGTATATAAACCTTTCCCTTTTCCACTAATATTTGTGAAAACTAAGTTAGCTGTTTTATGTTTTTCAACACCAAAGAAATCGTCAGCTTTTAAATGTCCATCTAAACTTTCTTTTCCTTTTCCTGGTTTTAAATCTGTAGTATTAATAGTTGTCATATCAACAGTAAAAGTTCCACCTTTTAAAACTTTTCCTTTAAATACTAAACCACCACTCTGTAAGTTGATTGTTCCAGTATGTGAACCAGTTACTTTTTTACCTGTCCATACAATTCCGCTTTTTGCTGCGTCAATCTTTTTTGTTGTTTGTGCATTTGCTGTAAAAGATACTAATGCTACTAATGCTACTGCAATCGTTTTTAAATTTCTCATGTTTATTAATTATTTAGTTATTAAATTGTTTCGAATAATTCTGATTTTGGTTTTCTTACTTTAATGTAATGTTGTGTGTCATCTTCATGATGTCTGTAACCAACAGTTGCTACTAAGGAAGCGTGTAAACCTTTTTCTTTTAAGCCTAAAATTTCATTATATTGTTGTGGATCAAAACCTTCCATTGGAGTCACATCAATTTTTAATTCAGCTGCAGCATTTAATAAATTCCCCAAGGCTAAATACGTTTGTTTTGCTGTCCAAATGGCTTGTTCTTCCGAAGTTAATGTTGTGATTTTTCCAATCATAAAATCAGCATAACCTTTTACATTTTCAAAAGGAATGTTTCTAGTTGTAGCTACATTTTGGGCGAAATTATTAATGTATTCTTCATCAACATTTGTAATGTTTGCAAAAACCAATAGGTGAGAAGCGTCAACAATTTGACTTTGTCCCCAAGATGCCGGTTGTAATTGTTTTCTAATCTCTTCGTTTTCAATAATTAAAACTTTATAAGGTTGTAAACCATATGAAGAAGAAGATAATTGTATAGCGTCTTTCAAAACTTCTAAATCTGCATCAGATATTTTTTTCTCGCTATTGAATTTTTTTGTGGCATATCGCCAATTCTGATTTTCTATAAATGTACTCATAATTAATTTCTGTATTTTTCTAATAAATCATTTAATAATGTTAATTCTTCTGTTGTTAATTTGCTTGCTAGGCTGTTTTCGTGTTCTATTACAATCGGATCAAGAGTTTCTAAAACTTCTAATCCTTTTTCTGTAATGGTAATTTCCATTTTTCTTTTGTTCGAAGGGCAAATTTTTCTGATAACTAATTCTTTAATTATCAACTTATCAACCAATCTTGTCGTATTACTGTTTTTTGAAATCATCCTTTCTTGAATAACCGACATATTTGCTGGTTTTCCTTTCTGACCTCTTAAAATTCGTAAAACATTATATTGTTCACCAGATAAATCATAAGGTTTTAGTATTTCTAAAAACTTGTCACCAACAATGTTTCTTGTAAATGATAAATTCAAGATTACCTTTTTGGCTAATGATAATTCTACTGTACTTCTTATTTCTTCTTCAATTTTCATAACAGTTGTTATTTGTAGGTACAAATGTAATACATTTATTTTATTTGTATATACAAATGTTATTAATTTTTTGTTAAATTTTAAATTCCTCTAGAAAATTAAGGAGAAGAGCTTCAACTAAATAAAATAAATTTTTATATATGAATTCTTGTTGTAAATTTGAGCAAAATTAAACAACTATGAACTTAGAGCAAAAAGAATGGTGGGAAGGTTTTTTAACCACTGAAAACTCGGTAATTTTAGACGTAAGAACAGAAGAAGAAGTGGCTAATGGAATTATTCCAGAAGCAATAAATATTGACATATACAAAGGCCAAGGATTTATTTATCAAGTAGAAGAATTAGATAAAGATAAATCTTATTTTATATATTGTTTAGCCGGTGGAAGAAGCGCACAAGCTTGCGGTATCATGAAACAATTAGGTTTTGAAAAAGTGTATAACCTTGTTGGTGGAATTTCACAATGGGAAGGACCTGTTGAGAATTAAATTTATTTTTTCCGTTTTTTAATGAAAAAATTTAAGAATAGCTTTTTTTATGTAATTATTGTGGGAATATTTTCTGCTTTAATTTATTGGACAATAAAAAACGGCAAATTATTAGAAAAACCAGATGTTTTAAAAGTAGTTTCGACAGGAAAATCAAATTATCAAGATTTTCTAGAATCGCTTCATCATAATGTAACACATCCGTTAGCTATTTTGTTGGCGCAAATTGTTACTATTATTTTAGTGGCGAGATTCTTCGGATTAATTTGTAAAAAAATAGGGCAACCATCTGTTGTTGGAGAAATCATTGCGGGTATTATTTTAGGGCCTTCATTTTTCGGAAACTATCTTAAAGAATGTTCAGACATTTTATTTCCAGTAACTTCATTAGATAACTTAAAATTTTTAAGTCAAATTGGTCTAATCTTCTTCATGTTCGTAGTAGGAATGGAGTTAGATTTAAAAGTACTTCGCAATAAAGCTAAAGAAGCGGTTATTATTAGTCATGCGAGTATCATTATTCCGTTTACTTTAGGATTAGTTTTAGCGTATTCAATTTATACAAACTTCGCACCTCCAGGAATTGAATTTCTTTCTTTCGGATTATTTTTAGGAATTGCGATGAGTATTACTGCTTTTCCTGTTTTAGCCAGAATTGTGCAAGAGCGTGGTTTGCAAAAAACTAGAATTGGAGCCATGGTTATTACTTGCGCTGCGGCTGATGATATCACGGCATGGTGTTTATTGGCTGGTGTAATTGCGATTGTAAAAGCAGGTTCTGTTACAAGTTCTTTATACATTATAGTCTTATCATTGATTTATGTAGTAGCGATGATAAAATTAGTTCGTCCGTTTTTAAGACGAATTGGAAATTTATATGATACAGCTGAAAAAATTACAAAGCCAGTTGTTGCTATTTTCTTTTTAACGCTTTTAATTTCTTCATATTTAACTGAAATTATTGGTATTCACGCTTTATTCGGAGCTTTTGTTGCTGGTGTAATTATGCCAGATAATATGAAGTTTAGAAAAATGTTTATCGAGAAAATAGAAGATGTTTCTTTAGTGGTTTTGTTACCATTATTCTTTGTATTCACAGGTTTAAGAACAGAAATTGGCTTACTAAACAGCCCAGAATTATGGAAAGTTTGTGGCTTAATTATTTTAGTTGCAGTTGTTGGAAAATTTGTTGGTAGCGCTTTAGCTGCGAAATTTGTTGGGCAAAATTGGCGAGATAGTTTAACGATTGGTGCTTTAATGAATACTCGTGGATTAATGGAATTAGTGGTGCTTAATATCGGGTACGATTTAGGAGTACTTACTAAAGAGGTTTTTGCGATGATGGTGATTATGGCTTTAGCAACCACTTTTATGACTGGTCCAGCTTTAAATTTAATTGATTTTGTATTTAAAAGACGTCAAAGCATTATTCCAAATACTCCTGAAAATTCTGACTATAAAGTTTTAGTGACTTTCGAAAACCCAGAAGATGGAAAACCATTATTAAAAGTAGCTAATAATTTTATTAGTTTAGAAAAAGAGAAGCAATCATTAACTGCGATGTATATTTCTTCTACAAATGAGGTAAATCCTTATAAGATTGAAGAATATGAACGTGAAAGTTTTAAACCAGTATTAAAAGAAGCAAAAAAATTAAATCGTAATTTACAAACACTTTTTAAAGCTTCTCGTGATATTGATTCAGATATTGTAGAAGTAAGTAACAAAGGTGAATTCAATTTGGTGTTGATTAATATTGGATCATCAATTTTTGAAGGAACGTTTTTAGGAAAAGTATTAGGAATTACTTCAAAAATAATAAATCCAGAAAATTTATTAAACACGTTTACTGGAAAAGAAAAGTTGTTTGAAGTCAATTATTTTGATGATAAAACGCAGGCAATCATTAACAAAACAGAAGTTCCGTTAGGAATTTATGTAGATAAAGATTTAATTAAAACCGAGAATATTTCCGTAATTTTATTCAATAAAGAAGACCAGTTTTTATTGGATTATGTAAAATTATTAAAGAAAAATTCTCAAGCTAAGATTTCAATTTTTGATACGCATGAAATTGTAAATGAAGAGAATAAAATCACACACGAAAATGTAAAAGTGATTCATTCATCGAAATTAGAAAAAGACTTCTTAAAAGAACAAGATTTATTAATTATGAGTATTGATAGTTGGAAAAAACTAATTGATACCAGAAGTGTTTGGTTAAATAATACGCCATCACTTTTAATAATAAAACCATAATATGTTACAAATAGGTGCATACCACACATTAAAAATAGATAGAGAAACAAAAGTAGGTTTGTTTTTAGTAAACGAAACAGATGATGTTTTGTTACCAAATAAATACGTTCCAAATGATTTTACAATTGGAGATGATATTACTGTTTTCGTATATTTAGATCATGAAGAACGTCCGGTTGCGACGACTTTAAAACCATTAATTACCTTAAATTCATTTGCCGTTTTAAAAGTAAATTACATCAATAAATTTGGTGCATTTTTAAATTGGGGAATGGAAAAAGATTTGTTCGTTCCATTTAAAGAACAAGCACGTCCGATGGAAAAAGACAAGCGTTATATTGTAACGATGTATTTAGACAAACAAACGGGTAGGTTAGCGGCATCAAGTAAAATCAACCAGTTTTTAGATAAAGAACCTTTAGATGTTGAAGTGGGACAAGAAGTTGATTTAATGGTTTCGCATATTACTGAAATAGGAATCAACGTAATTATCAACGGAAAATTTAGAGGATTAGCGTATCAAAATGAAGTTTTTGAAACTGTTTCTCCTGGTTATAAAACAAAAGGATATATCAAAACCATTCGTCCTGACGGAAAAATTGATGTTTCTTTCCAGAAACAAGGTTTTGAAGCAATTGACGATTCGTCACAACAAGTTTTAGAAGCTTTAAAACAAAACGATGGTGTTTTACGTTTAAATGACAACAGTCATCCAGAAGA
>JAZKHI010000106.1:0-10026 GCA_040385445.1 Bacteroidota bacterium
AATACAGTTGCCAAAACAGTAGATGGTTCTGTAATTAATCTTTGGGTAATTTTATCCGGATTATTAGCAGCAACTATTTGGAATTTATTAACTTGGAAATTAGGTATTCCTTCATCATCTTCACATACATTAATTGGAGGTTTTGCTGGAGCAGCCGTGGCTCATGCAGGTTTTGGAGTATTAAATTTAGAGTCTATTGGACTTACAGTTTTATTTATCTTTTTAGCACCATTTATTGGAGGAATCATTTCTTTCTTTATTGCAATGGTAACTATACAAAGAAATTTCGCTAAAAAAATAGGTATTTCTATAGCCATCTCAGTACTAACTGTTTATGTTACTTATGCTTTAAAAGACAGCTTAGATATTAAACCAATTATGATTTGGATTATCGGTGTGCTTTTAGGTTTATTTATTATAGTATATTGTTGGTATGAATTAGTACATGGAAAAAATCCTTCGCATACAAAAGAAGGAAATATGTACAAAAAATTACAATTGTTATCTTCTGCAGCTTTTTCATTAGGACATGGTGGAGCCGATTCACAAAAAGTAATGGGTATTATTTGTGCAGCATGTATTGTTTATGCGAACGGATACAGAACAAATCCAGACGCAAACATGCCTGACTTTGTAAAAGAACACAACTTATTAAACACTACTGAAATACTTCAAGTAGTTTATAAAAATGACGAAGGTAAAGTTAAGAAATTCAAACCGTCTGTTGGTATTTTTGGAAAGGATACATTGTTTTTAGATGGAAAGAAAATTATCGATTTAACTACTGGTGAAAAGATTTATGATGAAGAAAAATTAAATAAAGATGTTGCTAAAACAAATCCTTTTTTAGTTTCTTTATCTAAAGATAAAATTAACTTAAATAATTTCGAAAAAGTTTCTAAAAAGCTAACAAAATTAGAAGTTTACTCTGATAAAAAAGATGTAAAAGATGTTGTTACGAATGAAGTTGTTTTCAAAGGAAAAGAAGTGAATCCAGAATACAGATTTGCTAAAATTTTCGCAAAGTATACAGATAAAGAAGGGAAATTATTAGAAGGGCATAAATTAGAAACGAAAGTTACTAAAGATACTATGCCAACTTGGATTGCTTTCGGATGTTACTTAATGATTGGTTTAGGAACTTTAATGGGCGGTTGGAAAATCGTAAAAACTATGGGAACTAAAATTACCAAAGTAACACCATTAGAAGGAGTTTGTTCTGAAACAGCTGGAGCTTTAACTTTATTTACAGTTTCGCAAATGGGAGTACCCGTTTCTACTACACATACTATTACTGGATCAATTATTGGGGTAGGAGCAACAAAGCGTTTAAGTGCAGTACGTTGGGGAGTTACTATTAGCTTATTATGGGCTTGGGTATTAACCATTCCTGTATCAGCAATTATTGCAGCAATATTATATTACATCACAACTTTGTTTGTGTAGTTGATTTAAATTATATAAAAATTGAGTCCGTCCCGATACAATCGAGACGGATTTTTTTTATAAAAACCTTCATTGTTAAGAAATTGTAAACTAAATTCAAAATATCTTAAAGATTACTTAATATAATTTATACTAAGACTCTAGTTGTTAACATTAAATTTGCACAAACAAAACAAAACAACAACTAATTCTTAACACACAACATTAACACGAATGAAAAAATTAATTTATCTTAACTTATTTGTTTTTTTAATTTCAGGACTTGTTTTCTCACAAGACAAACCAACAAATGATATTAAATTATCTACACTTCCATATTTCAGTACTGGAAAAGGAATTGGAATAACTTCACCAGATAGTTTATACCAATTGAACCTTAGATTTAGAATGCAAAACAGAGTAACTTATCTTGAAAATGATGGTGAAAACGGAGCTTATGATGCACAAATTAGAAGATTACGTTTACGATTTGATGGTTATGTAGGAAGTCCAAAATTTTTATATGCCGTACAATTGTCATTTGCACCAGGAGATGTTGGTGAAATAAAAGAAGGGGAGAATATAAATATAATTAGAGATGCTGTTTTTATGTATCGTCCAAACAAGCATTGGAATGTGAGTTTTGGTCAAACCAAATTACCTGGAAACAGACAACGTGTCAATTCTTCTGGAGGTTTACAATTAACAGATAGAACTATAAATAATGGTAAATTTACAATTGATAGAGATTTTGGTTTTCAAGTTCATAATATGAATGAATTCAAAGATAAGTTTTCATATAATTTTAAAGGAGCTGTTTCTACCGGAGAAGGAAGAAATTCAACAGAAAAACCCGATGATGGAATAGCGGTAACCGGTAAGATTGAATTATTACCTTTAGGGGCTTTTACAAAAGACGGAACGTATTTTGAAGGTGATATCATGCGTGAAAAAAAGCCTAAATTGATGTTTTCTGGTGCTTTTCAACAAAATAATCACGCTAGAAGAACTCAAGGTCAATTAGGTAGTGATTTGTTCGAAAAAAGAACCATGAGATCAGTGCTTTTAGATGCGATGTTTAAGTATAATGGCTTTGCAGCTATGTCAAGTTTTATGTCGAGAACAACAACAGAAAATGCAGTTACATTCGATCCAGATGATATTACAAATTCAAATTATGCCTTTGTTGGTAATGGTTTTGATTACCAATTAAGTTATAATACAAAATCAAATTACGAATTCATCACAAGATATTCTATCCAAAAAGTTGGAGAAGATATTAGAGAATTCGCACCAAATTCTAAACAATTATCTTTTGGATTAACAAGATATATTTGGGAGCATACATTCAAATTACAAACAGAAGTAACTTTTGATACGTTAGATTATATTGATGGTTCAACTAAAAACAATTGGTATTTACGTTTTCAAGTAGAAATCGGAATCTAAATTCACATAATAATTACAAATCAAAACGCCGATTTTATCTGAAATCGGCGTTTTTTATTTAATCAATTGTTAAATTAAACTTAAATGTTTTAATTTCAAGTAACATAAAATTAATTTTCAGACAGATTAATCAATAATTAACTAAACTTATATTTTATGCTTAAAAAATCACTTCAGATTCTTTTTTGCTTTTTTCTATTGACAAGTGCTGAAAGTTTCGCACAAAAGAAAGACAAAAAAAACAAGAAAAACCAACCTCCAGCCGCAGCTGCTGCTGAAGCCAAAAAACCAGATGGTAAGAAAGAACCAAAACCTTACAAAAAAGTAATTGATTCTACAGCCGTTACACAAAAAGGATTAATTGATGTTCACAAAGTTGCAGATAAATATTTATTTGAAATTTCAGAATCATTAATCGGAAAAGAAATAATGACTATCACAAGATATTCTAAAACACCTGCTGGTGGAGGAATTTTTGGTGGTGAAGAAATTAATCGTCAAGTAGTTCGTTTCGAAAAAGGAATGAATAATACGATGATTTTACGTTCGATTACTTATGTAATTATGACGCCAGATGAAGACAAACCAATTACTAAATCGGTTAAAAATTCTAATGCCGATCCAATTATTGGAATTTATGATATTTTAGCCTATAAAAAAGACGAATCAGGAAAAGAAAATACTGCAAGTGTTATTGATATGACTGCTGCTTTCGATTCAGATTTACAAACGTTTTCTTTGAATTCTGTTAACAAGCAATTATTGAGTATTCAAGCTTTTCAAAAAGACAAATCGTTTATTCAATTTGTAAAGAGTTTTCCAATCAACACAGAAATTAGAACTACAAAAACATTTACAACTGTAGCGCCACAAATTTCAAGAAATCCAACTCCAAAAATCGGAACTGATTTCCCATCTGCTCTTGATGCTGGTGTGGTTACAATGGAATTAAACACTTCATTTATTTTATTACCTGAAAACCCAATGCGTAAGCGTACTTTTGATAAAAGAGTAGGTTATTTTGCAAATGGTTATGAGGTTTTTAAAGAAGATTCTCAAAAAGCGGATACAGATATTTTTGCTGTAAGATGGCGTTTAGAACCAAAAAATGCTGAAGACGCTGAAAAACAAAAAAGAGGGGAATTAATTGAACCTAAAAAACCAATTGTATATTATTTAGATCCTGCAACGCCTGATAAATGGAAACCTTTTATCAAACAAGGTATTGATGATTGGCAAGTGGCTTTCGAATTTGCAGGTTGGAAAAACGCAATTCGTGGTGAATATTGGCCAGAAAATGATCCTTCAATGAGTTTAGAAGACGCACGTTTTTCTGTATTAAGATATTTCGCTGCTGAAATTCAAAATGCTTACGGACCAAACGTTCACGATCCAAGAACGGGTGAAATTATGGAATCTCACATTGGTTGGTACCATAATATCATGAGTTTATTACGCGATTGGTATTTAATTCAAACTGCTGCAGTTGATCCAAATGCAAGACATAAAAAATTAGACGATAAATTAATGGGCGAATTAATTCGTTTTGTAGCTGCTCACGAAGTTGGCCACACTTTAGGTTTACGTCATAATATGGGTGCAAGTAATGCTACTCCAGTTGAAATGTTGAGAAACCCAGAATTCCAAAAACAAAATGGACATACGTCTTCAATTATGGATTATGCACGTTTCAATTACGTAGCTCAACCTGAAGATAACGTTAAAGATTTATTCCCAAAAATTGGAGATTACGACAAATGGGCAATCAAATGGGGATATTCTTATTTTAATGATGCGAAATCTGAAGAAGCAGAAAAAGCATTGTTGAATGAAATGACAAAAGAAGCGTACAAAAATAAAAGATTACATTTTGGTACAGAAACTAGCCCATATGATCCTCGTTTTCAAACAGAAGATTTAGGAGATAATTCAATGAAAGCTTCTGAATATGGTATTAAAAACTTAAAAAGAATTTTACCTAATTTAATTGAATGGAGTAAAGAAAAAGGTGAAGACTATTCTGAATTAGAAGGTTTATACAATTCTTTAACAGGTCAATTCCGTAGATACATGGGTCACGTGACTAAAAACGTTGGTGGTATTTACGAAAATCCAAAAACATATGACATGGAAGGAAACGAATACGAAATTGTTCCTTCAGCGATTCAAAATGAAGCAGTTGCTTTCTTAAACGAACAATTATTCAAAACACCAACTTGGTTATTAGATCAAAATATTTTGGCTAAAATTAACCCAGATAATGGAGTAGAGTTAATGAAAGGTATTCAAGACGGAACGTTATCTAACTTGTTATCTTATGATAGAATGGCGCGTTTGATGGAAACTTCTTCTATGAACAAAGCAAATTATTCTATTGATGAATTAATGAGCGATTTAAAACGTGGTATTTTCTCTGAATTAAGAACAAATACTGCAATTGATGTATACAGAAGAAATTTACAAAAAGCTTTTGTTTCGAAATTAATTGATGCAATTAGTGTAGATAAAAGTGCAACTGCAAATTTCAATGGAAGAAGAATTGTTATCGCAGATACTGATTTACCTTCTATTGCTCGTGGACATTTAATTGAATTAAGAAGTCAGTTAAAAGCGGCTAACGCTTTATCAACAGACAGATTAAGTAAATTTCATATTGCTGATTTAGTAGCTAGAATTGACAAAGCTTTAAATCCGAATAGATAATATTTTATAAAAACAAAAAGCCGATTTTCATTTGAAAATCGGCTTTTTTTATTTTCTGTCATTCTGAATTTATTTCAGAATCTTAATCTTCTTCTTTTTGTCCCATCATCATCAGATACGCTTTTAAGAAACCATCAATTTCTCCGTTTAAAACGGCTTCAGAATCGGAAGTTTCAAATCCAGAACGCACATCTTTAATTAATTTATAAGGATGTAACACGTAGTTTCTAATTTGTGAACCCCATTCAATTTTCATCTTTCCAGCTTCAATATCATTTCGTTGTGCCAATTGCTTTTTTAGTTCAATTTCGTACAACTGCGATTTCAACATTTGTAAAGCACGAGCTCTGTTATCGTGTTGCGAACGCGTTTCTGAGCATTGAATTTGAATTCCTGAAGGTTTATGATATAACTGAACCTTAGTTTCCACTTTGTTGACATTTTGTCCACCAGCACCGCTTGAACGAGCTGTTGTGATTTCAATATCAGCAGGATTAATCTCAATTTCAATCGTATCATCAACTAATGGATACACATAAACGGAAGCAAATGAAGTATGACGTTTGGCATTACTATCAAACGGTGAAATTCGTACCAAACGATGTACACCGTTTTCTCCTTTTAAATAGCCAAAAGCAAAATCGCCTTCAATTTCTAAAGTTACGGTTTTAATTCCAGCAGCATCACCTTCTTGATAATTCAGTTCTTTAACTTTATAACCTTGCTTTTCGGCCCACATTAAATACATTCGCATCATCATGCTCGCCCAATCACAACTTTCTGTTCCACCAGCACCAGCGGTAATTTGAAGTACAGCACTTAAATTATCACCTTCTTCCGAAAGCATATTTCTAAACTCTAAATCTTCAATATTGGTAATGGTTTTATCAAAAATGGCATCTAATTCTTCTTCAGAAACAGCATCTTCTTTATAAAAATCGTAAGTCAGTTGTAATTCTTCGGCTAAATCTTCACAACGAGTATAATCATCTACCCATTTTTTTATCGAACGTAAATTTCGTACAACAATTTCTGCTTGCTTCGCGTTGTTCCAAAAGTCTGGCGCAAAGGTCTTTTCTTCTTGGTTAGTTATTTCGACAAGCTTGGCATCAACGTCAAAGATACCTCCTTAACGCACCAAGGCGATTAATAATGTCTTTAATTTGTTCGGTATTTACCATTTTATTTGTAGTTTTACACAACAAAAATAGACTATTTATACGATTTATGGAAATTAATTTATTCAGCGATACGGTTACCAAACCCACTCAAGAAATGTTGCAATTTATGTTTAATGCCAAGGTGGGCGATGATGTTTTTAAACAAGATCCAACAGTTAATGAATTAGAAGAAACTTTGGCCGATTTATTTGGTAAAGAGGCAGCTTTGTTTTTTCCATCTGGTACTATGGCGAATCAAACGGCTATAAAATTACATACGAATCCTGGTGATGAATTAATTTGTGATAAATGGGCGCATGTATTTTTGTATGAAGCGGGTGGAGTAGCTTTTAACAGTGGCGTTTCGTGTAATTTGATTGACGGAAATCGTGGTATGATTACGGCGGAACAAGTTGAAAAAGCGATTAACGATCCAGAATTTTATCATGCACCAATGACAAAGTTAGTTTGTGTAGAAAACACAACAAACAAAGGTGGTGGCGCTTGTTATGAAATTGAAGATTTGCGTAAAATTAAAGACGTCTGTACCAAGCATAATTTGAAATTTCACTTAGATGGTGCTCGTTTATGGAATGCTTTAGTGGCCAAAAAACAACATCCAAAAATTTATGGTGAATTGTTTGATACGATTTCAGTTTGTTTGTCGAAAGGTTTAGGCGCACCAGTTGGTTCGGTTTTACTAGGTACGAAAGAAGAAATGAAACGTGCACTTCGTATCCGAAAAATATTTGGTGGTGGAATGCGTCAAGCTGGGTATTTAGCGGCTGCAGGGATGTATGCGTTACAAAATAATATTTCTCGTTTAGAGGAAGATCATAGAAAAGCAAAGGAATTAGGAGAAATTTTAGCAACTTTACCTTTCATTTACAAAGTAGAACCAATTGAAACCAATATTGTTATTTTTACATTGAAGTCTGATGTGAATGAAACGCAATTTATTGATAAATTGAAAGAAAAAAATATCAATATTAGTAATATGGGTCAAGGTAAATTACGAATGGTTACTCATTTGGATTACAAGCAAGTAATGCACGATTATGTAATGGAAACTTTAAGTAAAATTAGTTTTTAGATAGATACGCAGATTTAACAGATTTTGCCGATTTACACAAATTAATCTGAATAAATCTGTTGAATCTGTGTTGCCATAATTTTAAATCTCAATATCCAAAGCAAAACAACTTTTTCCATCTTTTGTAATCAAAAAAGAACTTTCAGTATGATGAATTTCTATCGCATCATTATAATTCAGTTCTTGTAAGTAATTCAAGTTTAGTGCTTTAATTTTATGGTTTAATACGATTTCAATATTCGTAACATCCAAACACCATTCTAAATATTTCACATTATTAGCGTGATTCACGATGTCAATATCAGATAATTGAATGGTTTTATCGTTTTTAAATGTAAATACTTCTGGAATATTGATTTTCTGAATCGGGTTTAAAATACTATCCGTATCAAATTTTTCAAAATGAGCATGTGGTAATGCTAAAATATCTGGTCGTCTGGTTTTGGTATTAATTACGACCCAAAATGTTTCGCAACCTACAATTTTTTTCTCATTCAAATACATTTCTAAACAACGTATAGAACGAGAATTTTCTAAGGTTTTAATCCAAGTTTTAATTGTAATTATATCTTTCCATTTGGGTAATTTCGTAATTTCAATTCGCATTCTACTCAACACCCAAGCTTGATGATGTTGTTGCATGTCTAAATAACTAATTCCACCTAAATCGGCATGATTTCCAGCTACAATTTGAAATAAATTACAAATCTCAGTATGTTTCAAAGAGCCATTTGGGTAGCAATGTTGAAAACCAATTTCAAAGTTTTGTTTGTAAATAGAAGTGAAGTCTGGAGAAACAGGCATTTTGATTTAAGATTTGTGATTTGTGATTTACGATTTACGAATTTTGGATTTTTGAATTGATACTTTGAATAATCTCATTTCTATCTGCTTCAAAATCAAACCAAGATGTATTTTCAGTACGTTTGAACCAAGTCATTTGGCGTTTCGCAAATCGGCGTGTATTTTGTTTGATTTGTTCGATAGCGAATTCAAAAGTTGTTTTACCTTCAATAAAATCAAATAATTCACGATAACCTACAGTTTGCAAAGCATTGCGTTCTTTATGTGGAAATAAATTTTCTGCTTCTTCCAATAAACCTTGTTTAAACATAATATCTACACGTTGATTAATTCGGTTGTACATAATTTCTCTATCTGCTTCTAAACCAATAACAATAGGAGTGAAGTTACGCTCGTTTTTACGTTTACCAATAAAGCTAGAATAGGGAAGTCCTGAACCAATACAAACTTCTAGAAAGCGCTTCATACGTTGCGGATTTTGTAGTGTTTGTGGATTTTCAGTTTCTAGTTTTTTATAATATTCAATATCTAATTCTTGTAATCTTTGTTGTAGAAATTCGATACCTAATTCTTCATATTTTGAATTGATTTCTGTTCGAACACTTTCATCAATATCTGGAAATTCATCGAAACCTTTTAAAACGGCATCCACATATAAACCAGAACCACCAACCATAATTTGGATGTTGTTTTTGGTAAAAAGTTCCTCTAATTTTTCCAACGCTTCTTTTTCAAAATCACCCACAGAATAATTTTCAAAAATCGATTTATTTTGAATGAAATGATGTGGAGCAGCTGCCAATTCTTCTGAAGATGGAACCGCAGTTCCAATAGTCATTTCTTTAAAAAACTGTCGACTATCGCATGAAATAATATCGCAACCAAAATGTTGTGCTAAAGCAATACTCAAGGAAGTTTTTCCAATAGCTGTTGGTCCGATAATGGTGATTAAAAAATTTGGTTTCAAGTTTAAGGTTTCAAGTTTAAAAATTTGTTGTTCAAAATTCATTTTCCAGCTTCCAGCTTCAATCTTCTAACTTTGAACTAAAACTTCATAATTCGCATGACTCTATTTTTTCTAATATAATTTTTGATTATAGCAGTAGTATCGCGGTTATTTTGCATTGGAATGATAATGTTCTTCAGAATTTCTACATTCGTAATTTGATAATTCAAATCGAAAAAACAATAGCCTTTATACACACCATTTTCAATTAACACACCACTGCGCTCTTCAATAGTTCTGCCTTTATCGACGACAACCATATTGTTGTTTTCAAATTGTGCTTCTTTGATGAAATTTAGTACGCGAGCATTATATATTTCTGGGCTTTCTTCTTGAATACAAGCGCCATTACATTCTTTAATTTTGTATTGAAAACAAGCCGCTTT
>JAZKHI010000107.1:0-20895 GCA_040385445.1 Bacteroidota bacterium
AAGTTATTGAAGGTTGGGACGAAGGAATTGCTTTGTTACAAGTTGGAGATAAAGCTCGTTTTGTAATTCCATCTTACTTAGGATATGGGAGTAATGGTGCTGGAGGAGTTATTCCGCCAGATGCAACTTTAGTATTTGATGTAGAATTAATGGATGTTAAATAATAGTATACAGTATTCAGTTTTTAGTGTTCAGTAAAAATTGAATATAAAATAAATGATTATTAGAATCCGTTACGTTTTTCGTGACGGATTTTTTTTATATTTGAATATATACTAATTTATATGAATGAAAAAACACGACTCTCCAACTTTAAACTAATATTGATAGGTCAATTATTTGTAAATATTCCAGTTGTATTAATAATTATTGGTTCATTAGTACTATTCAATGTAAATTTTCAAATTGAATATCTAGTAAGCTTAATTTTAGCAGTTGCAATAGGATGGGTTTATTGGGGATTTGCAATTAGATTATGGATTAAATGGGCATTAGTTAATAATTTTGATGAAAATAAACTTTTAGATTTGGGAGTAAGTTGGAAACTTTTATGGAGATTTGATAAAGTTAAAATTGATAAAATAGTTTTAAAACTTAAAGAAAAAAGTTAAAATTTAACGAATTAATATTTTTATATTTGAAAAAACTAAAAACCCATAAATAATGAAATCAAAAATTACTATTGGATTATTTGCTTTAGCAATTGCATATGGTTGTACAGCTAAAAAAGCAGTAGCTCCAACTCCTGAAGTTAAAGAAATTTCTGAGGCTGTTACAGTTGTAATGGTTGAACCAGCATTTGAACCTAAATTAGCCATTACTCCTGAAGCTTTAGCAGAAGGGAAAAGTTTATACGGAATGAATTGTGCTAAATGCCATGAATTGTTTGATAAAACAAGTTATACTGCTGAGCAATGGAGACCAATTGTTTTGGACATGCAAAAGAAAGCTAGAATTTCTGATGAACACCGTGAAAAAATATATGCTTATTTAATAACACCATAATTTTAATAGATTTGTGTTTTTATAATATTACAATTAACTTTGGCTCGTAATTTGCGAGCCTTTTTTATATGAAGAAATTTTTATTCTTATTTTTATTCTCAACTTTCTGCTTTTCGCAAGATGGCTTACCGCATTGCGGCTTCGATTTTACAACATATTTAGTTGCGAATCCAATTGATGCTACCACAAAAAAAATCATTGATAGCTTACAAATTACTTTGGTTGATGCTAGTGGAAATGAGGTGATAAACACAAATAATGAATTCAGTTTAATCAATAAAGATAAAACCTTAGCTTTCGCGAAAAACTACAAAGTGACTTTAGCAAATTCAGAAATAAGATGGTTTTATAATATTTGTGAAGATCAGTATTTACTGCAATTGAAAGCTAATTTCATCCCAGAAGAAAATGGTTATGCTATAAAAATCACCGATTCATTAAACCGATACCCAACTACAATTGTTCCAGTTTTCAACAATAATCTATATGTGTTGTGCACGACGAAAGTGAAAAGTTTTGGTCCGAAAATGACAAACAATATGATTACTGTTGAGATGAGTAAATAGTATTGTTTTATTTAAATTTAAACCAATTTTTATTGAATGTCCAATCTTTTGAAGTATCGTTTGGATAAGTTGTTTCAAAATAATATTCTTTATTATTCTTATCTTTAGCTAACTCAAATCTCCCATTTTTTTTCATAGAATATAATCTACTTTTAGAACTAATAGGTGTTGCACCATGGAAATCTCCATTAAATTCAGTTGCAATATAATTTATTTTAGAATTCATATGAAAATCATATAGTTCTAAATCAGCACTTCTAAAGTTGCCAAAAAGATTTATTTGCTCTTTATCAATATTATAAATTAAATAATCTGTTACGCTACAACCTAATCCTGTACAAGGATGAGAAGTAAAAATCATCATGATTATTTTGTTGTTTTTGTAATTATAATATTTGATTTTTTCTAAACTATTGCAAAACATCTCATCATAATCACCATCAGTTCTTGAATTAATTGTAGTTAAATTATCAACAATAATTTTTTTAGAATTGATTTTTATCCAATCAATGTTGAAACTATCTTTTTTGAAGATTTGAATTTCATTTTTAGAAATTTTATACTTTTCAAGCTGTTTATAATTAAATTCAACATTTAATGTATCAATGGGTTTTAATTTGTAAAGTTTGATTGAATCGGATAAAATTTTAAAAAAATCTACTTCTGTTTCTTTAAGTTTATTTTTGGTAACTTTTTTTAATTGTACTTTTTTGGGATGTTTAATATTATCATTCTTTTTTTCGTTCGAACATGAACTTAAAATGATAATAAAAATTAAACTAAGTATTTTTTTCATAGTTTGTAATAACTATTCAACCGGCTCAGCACTCGGAGTAGCAGTACTATCTTTCTCCACTTTTCTTCTAGCTGGTTTTTTCTTTACAATTGGAATGTAAATTTCAGTTTCCCATTTAGATGGTTCTGTAACTTCTGGTAACGATTTTTTATAAATTCCCATATAAACAGACGCTTTGTCTTCAGTGAATTTATTTGTATTGATGTAGTTTCTTGCTTTCGACCAAGCGTTTTTCATATGTGAGTAATCACCTTTTAAAACGGTTTTAACAGCTAAAAATGATTCAAAACTATTCCCTTTAATTTGACTTTCTGGCGTAGTTAAAATCTCATCTTTCACTGGAACACACATAGAATATTTCATCGTATTTCCATTCGGACTGTTGTAAAAAATCACAAACGGAACGCCTAAAGTTTCAATGTTATTGTTTTTAATAAACGCTTTCATGGTTTTTAGTAAAGCCTTAGATTTTTTAGGGAAATCTTTCACTAAACACGAATCTTTTTGTTCAATAAAAATGGTTTCTGGTCGGTTCACTAAACCTTGGACTTTAATATCAAAATTACCTAATTCGTTAACCAAATAATTGTTGATTTTTACTAAACTTTCTTCAATTTGTGGTCCAACATAACTCGTAATACCACCATTTAAAACAGAATATATTTTTTCTTTAAAGGTTAAATCTCCTTT
The DNA here is from genome assembly GCA_040385445.1 of Bacteroidota bacterium. GTDB lineage: Bacteria > Bacteroidota > Bacteroidia > Flavobacteriales > Flavobacteriaceae > Flavobacterium. The sequence continues at coordinate 3,058 of JAZKHI010000107.1, forward strand.
AATAGTAACTAAAGCTAAAGTACCAGTTTTCGTCTTTTTGAATTTCCAATGAAGTGTTTGTTTATTGCTACTTTCTATGTAATCTTGAACAATAGAATCTTTCTCAGCGAATGTAGTGGCAATTTTGTTATTGGAATCCCATTTTACAAATGATTTTGATCCAATAGTATTTTCAGAAGTGGTAAATGTTAAGTTTTCATCAGTATTAAATTGTTGCCAATCACTCCAATTTGAGAAATCGTTGACATATTCAAATACGACAGCAGCCGGTGAATTAATTTCTTTTTGCTTTGTAATTTGATAAGTTGCTGGTTGTGTGGCAACAAATACTACAAATGCCAATAGGAAAAGTAAAAATAAAAGCGTTAAATATTTGAAAATTTTCATTTAGCCTGATTCTAAAAATCAAATATAAATAAATTATTCTTTTATGTAGCCTTTAATTAAGAATAAGAACAAAATAAATAATAAAAATCCTAATAATACCCATTTCACACCTTTATATTGTTGCTTGTGGATGCTTTTATCCTTTAAATACATAAAAACGATGATGGTAATAAAAACAAGTGCAAATGCAATTGCAAAAATGGTTTGTCCTTTTGAAAACATGTTGATAAAATTTTCAACAAATTTAAGTATTACAACTTTTAAAATATAATTTTATAGGATTAATATATAAAAAAGTTTGCCACGAATTATCGAATAAATTTTTTATTCATTTCACGAACTGCTATTCGGAAATTCGTGGCAAAATAATTTTAAAATAAAAGCTATGCAAAAACAATTAGATGCTGTGAAATTATTTCATACAACTTATGGATTAGGAGTAAGTCATGAAATGAAAGCCGATTTAGGTGAACAAAAAAACAACCTTCGTTTTGAATTAATGAGGGAAGAAAATGAAGAATATTTAGAAGCGGTTCAAAATAATGATATTGTTGAAATTGCGGATGCTTTAGGCGATATGTTGTATATTTTGTGCGGTACGATTTTAGAACACGGACTACAACATAAAATTGAATCTGTTTTTGATGAAATTCAAAGAAGTAACATGAGTAAATTAGGCGAAGATGGAAAACCAATTTACCGAGAAGATGGTAAAGTAATGAAAGGTCCGAATTACTTTAAACCTAATTTTGAAGAAATATTAAGATAAAAAAAATGCCTGAGAAAACTCAGGCATTTTTTATTTTTATATAAGTTGAATTAAACTTTAACTGTCCAATTGAAAGTATCTTCAGCTAATTTGTACTGAATGTTGTTTAATTTTTCTTTAATCTCTAAAGCGAAAGAATCCTCTAATTTAGGTAATTCAAAATATTCATCTCTGAATGAAAAACCAATAATTGGATTAATTACAGCAGCCGTTCCAGCTCCAAAAATTTCTTTTAAAGTTCCATTTTTCGCAGCAGCAACTAATTCTTCAACTAAAACCGGACGAACTTCCGTGGCAATACCGTCTCTTTTAGCAATATCTAAAACCGATTTTCTAGTTACTCCATCTAAAATTCTTTCAGAAGTTGGTGCAGTTAACAACGTATCTCCAATTCTAAAGAAAACATTCATTGTTCCCGCTTCTTCTAATTTTGTATGTGTTGCGTCATCTGTCCAAATAATTTGTTGGAAACCTTGCTCGTTCGCTAATTTTGTTGGATAAAATTGAGCTGAATAATTTCCAGCCGCTTTTGCAGCACCAATTCCACCATTTGCAGCACGACTAAAATGTTCTGCAATAATTACTTTCACTTCTCCAGAATAATAAGATTTAGCAGGCGAAAGGATAATCATAAAACGGTATTGAGAAGAAGGTTGTGCAATTACACCGCTTCCAATCGCAATCATAAATGGTCTAATATATAATGAGTTTCCGTTTCCGAATTTCACCCAATCCTTTTCAATATTTAATAGCGTTTTTAATCCGTCAATAAAGATATTTTCAGGAATTTCTGGCATTGCCATACGAACGGCACTTTTATTAAAACGAGAATGATTTTCATCTGGACGAAACAACCAAACGTCATCATTTTCATCTTTGTAGGCTTTCATTCCTTCAAAAATAGCTTGTCCATAATGAAAAACTTTTGCAGATGGATCAATTGTAAAAGGTTCGTAAGCCTTAATTACTGGTTGTTCCCAAGCACCATTTTTAAAATCACAAATTAACATGTGATCAGTAAATGTGTTTCCGAAAGTTAAGTTTTCAAAATCTACTTCATTAATTTTTGAAGTTTCATTTTTAATAATTTTGATATCGTTTGTAATACTATTCATTAATGTGTTTTTATATGTGTTGTATTTTATAGATTTTTTACAAATTTATTAAAATAATTATTCTTGAAGATTCATTTTTTGAATAATTATTAACAAAGTTTGCTATAAATAATTAAATTTGTTTTTTGAACACTATAAAAAATTAAAATCATGAAAAAAATAGTTGTAATTGCTGCAATGTCAGTTGTATTAGCTTCTTGTAATAAGAATGTTTCTGGAGTAAAATCAGAACCAAAATTGACTTATGCTTCTTTTGGAGATAAAATAAAAGCTGATAATTCAATCACAAAAGAAGAAATGTTAGCAAAATATAAAACGCTAAAAGCGGGTGATACTTTAAATGTAAAAGTAGCTACTAAAATTAATGAAATTTGCCAAAACAAAGGTTGCTGGATGACTTTAGATTTAGGGAATTCTGAAAATGCATTTGTAAAATTTAAAGGCTATAGTTTTTTTGTACCAATGAATGCTCAAAAAAGAGAAACTGTTGTGGAAGGAAAAGCATTTATTCAAGAAACTTCTGTGGCCGAATTGAAACATTATGCAGAAGATGAAGGAAAATCTGCTGACGAAATTGCTAAAATTACTGCACCAAAAACAGAATATAGATTTTTAGCTAATGGCGTTTTAATTTCGAAATAATGAAGTATTTATTAGTTGTTTTTTCGGTTTTATTTTTGAGTTGTAACTCGAATAAATCGGAAGAAAAAAAAGAAAATTGCGAAAAACCTAAAGAAGAATTTCAAATGTATAAAGCATCTGAAATGGCTACATTAATGGAACAAATGTATGTTCATAATGTGCAACTTCGCGATAAAATTATTAAAAATGATTCGTTAGGAAAATTACCAGAATATTTTTCAAATATCTCAAAAGCAACCATGACAAAAGGTAAGGAAAGAGATGCTTTTTTTAACGAAAAAGCAGTTGTTTTCACAAAAGCGCAATCTGAAATTTATGATTCAAAAAATGCGAAAGAAAGTTTTAATTCGATGGTTAATGCTTGTATAAGTTGTCACGAAGTAAAATGTGGCGGACCAATTGAAAGAATTAAGACGTTGTATATTAAGTAAGATTTATTTCGAAAACATATTTAAAACCAGAATTAATCTTCTGGTTTTTTTGTGGAATATTTCGTCAGTTCGAGTGTTCCGATGAAGTATGAGTCGGAATGTATCGAGAACAAGTAATATTTTATTAAAATGGTTCTCGATACATTTTTTGTTCTGTTTCATTACACAAAAAACACTCCAACTGACGTCATTAAATAAATAGATTTCAATAAATTTACAAAAGTTATAAATTCCTTAAATTTTGAGGTTTTAAAACCAAGAGTACAACTTTTTCGTAATTTTATATAAACAAAGAAATCATGAAGAATTTATTTATTATTTTAGTAGCTTTTAGTTTTGTTTCTTGCAATAGTCAAAACACGAATGTCGACAAAGCAAAAGAACCAACTAAGGAAATTACTAAAAAATCAGAAACTAAAAAAGACACTATGGATTTTAAAATTGTAAAAACAGATGCCGAATGGAAAGCGCAACTTTCACCTGAAGAATATCAAGTTTTAAGAGAAAAAGGAACGGAAAGACCCTATACTGGTGAATACGACAAACATTTCGAAAAAGGAATGTATGTGTGTGCGGCTTGCGAAAATCCGTTGTTTACATCTGATACAAAATTCGATTCACATTGTGGTTGGCCTTCTTTTGATGAAGCCATTAAAGGTTCAACAGTATATCATAAAGATACTTCTTTTGGCATGATTAGAACTGAAGTGATGTGTGCGAAATGTGGCGGACATTTAGGTCATGTTTTTGATGATGGTCCAAAGGAAACAACAGGTCAACGTTATTGTACGAATTCAATTTCAATTAAATTTTTACCAGCGAAATAATTTTAATAAGCATTTCAATTTACTTTGAAATGCTTTTTTTAGTTTTAATTCAAAAACAAGTAAAACTAAATTTTCTCATTCCAACATATAATTTTATCTTCGCAACTGCGTTATTATAGAATAACTGAAAAAATGCTAAGAAAACTTTTACCACTACTTTTTGTCTTTGTTACGCCTATTTATGCACAAGTAGGAGGACAATCAGTATATCAGTTTTTAAATTTAGTACAATCTCCAAGACAAGCGGCGTTAGGTGGAAAAACCGTGACAATTGTTGATTACGATGTAAATCAAGCGTTTTTTAATCCAGCAACCATTAATGCGAAAATGCATAATCAACTCGCAACCAGTTATAGTAATTATTTCGGCGAAGTTACCTACGGAACTGCAGCTTACGCTTATACGTGGGACCGACATGTACAAACTTTTCATGTGGGTGCGAATTATGTAAACTACGGAAATTTTGACGGTTATGACGAATTTGGTAACGAAGCCAGTAGTTTTACAGGTTCTGAAGGCGCATTGTCTTTCGGATATTCTTACAATATTCCTTGGACAAATTTTTATGCAGGAACTAATGTGAAATTTATTACTTCCGCTTTAGAAACGTATAATTCATTTGGAGTGGCAACAGATATTGGTTTTTTATATGTTGATGATAAAAATGATGTGAATTATGGTGTGTCATTTAGAAATATTGGATATCAAATTACACCCTACGAAACTACTAGAGAGAAATTACCTTTTGAAATTACGGCAGGTATTTCTCAATTAGTTGAAAATGTGCCTGTTCGCTGGCATTTAACTTTCGAAAATTTACAACAATGGAAAATTGCTTTCGCCAATCCAAATAGAGCAGAAGGAAGTTTAGACGGAACAACCGAAGAAGAAAAAGTAACTTTTTTTAATAACGCCTTACGACACGTAATAATGGGAGCAGAGTTGTTTCCTGAAAAAGCATTTAATATTCGTTTAGGTTATAATTTTCGTCGAGGACAAGAATTAAATATTATTGATCAAAGAAATTTTTCTGGAATTTCAGCTGGTTTCAGTTTACGATTCAATAAAATACGATTCGATTTTTCACATTCTCGTTATACTGTTGCTGCTAATTCAAGTATTTTCGGTTTAATGATTAATTTGGATTAGGAAGTCAAAAGAGCCAAGTAAAAAGTAAAAAGAGAAAAGTAAATTTAAAATCAAAAATAACTTTGAGACTTTGTGTCTTCGTGGCAAAAAAATATACATCATGAAAAAAATCACCATTGCAATAGACGGATTTTCGTCAACAGGAAAAAGTACATTAGCCAAGCAAATTGCTAAAGAATTAGGTTATATTTATGTTGATACTGGTGCGATGTATCGTGCGGTAACCTATTTTGCAATGCGTAATAATTTCATTTCTGAAACTCATTTAGATACAGATGGATTAATTAAAAACTTATCAAATATTACATTGCAATTTCATTTTAATGAAGAAGTTGGTTTTGCGGAAATGTATTTAAATGATGAAAATGTTGAGATTGCTATTCGTACCATTGAAGTATCACGTTTAGTGAGTAAAATTGCAGAAATATCTGAAGTCCGTGCTAAATTAGTCGAACAGCAACAACAAATGGGGAAAAATAAAGGTATTGTGATGGATGGTAGAGATATTGGAACGGTTGTTTTTCCTGATGCCGATTTGAAGCTATTTATGACGGCAAGTCCAGAAACAAAAGCACAACGCCGATTTGATGAATTAATTGAAAAAGGACAACAAGTCACTTTTGAAGAAGTACTACAAAACGTTCAAGAACGTGATTATATTGATACACATAGAGAAGATTCTCCACTTGTAAAAGCTAAAGATGCGATTGAAATTGACAATTCTCATTTATCAAAAAAAGAACAATATGAATTGGTTATGGAGTTGGTGAATGAAGAATTGGGAACTGGGAGTTAGGAGATGGAAGATGGAAGCTGGAAGTCAAAAAATCAATATATGAAAACAATTAAGTTTAATACTTTTCTTTTTGGAATAATTGGAATTTTGATTGGTTGTCATACAAAAAATGAAAACTCTAAGGTTTCAAAAAATGATTCAATAAAAACAATTACTAAAAAAACAGAATCTCCAAAAACAACTCATTCTAAAAATTGTAACTGCGATGAAAATCATGATTTAAAAGATTATATTTCATGCGAAGAGACTGTTTTTAGTAATGGGGCAAAAATTTACCGACAATTTAATTGTGATTCTTCTTGGTTAGTTTTTGAAAATAAAAAAATCAAAAAAAGCATTTTTAGTTTAGATAAAGATTTAATTGAGCTTACTGGTAGATTAGGTTATGTTGAATGGGATGAATATAAAAATTCAATATTGGTTGAAACTAAAGTTATTTCTGGTTGTTGTCAGCCTTATGAATATGATTTAATTGATAAAGAAAATGGAAGTCTCATAAAAAAACTTGGAAAAGACATTTATATAAGTCAATCTAATTCAAATCCAATTTTTGCTTCTTTAGATACTCAAAAACCAAAGATTAATTTTTATAATTTAAGTACTAGAAAATCTGCATCTATCGATTTTAATTTTAATAAAATTGATGTAGTTATAAAGTCTGGTTTTATGAGATATCCAGAAGAATTATTTGAAAATGGTTCAATTGTAAATGGTATTTTCAAAATAAAATATCGTTATAAATTGAAAGAGAATGAAGTCTGGAAATTTGAAAATATTACAATTGATTTAAATAAAGTTGATTTTAATTAGTAATTCTTCCAGATTCCATCTTCAAACTTCAAACACTTTTTCTCACAAAACATTTGTATTTACCAAAAAAGTAGTATCTTTGCACACCTTTTGGCAGAGTAGAGTTTTCAATTGGTAATCAAATATTTACGTAAAACACTGTTGTTGTTTTAATCTGCATGAATTAAACTCGAACAAACACAACATACAAAATAATAAACGCATGTCTGAATTAAACAAAGAACAAGAGTCATTTTTAGCAGATTTCAACTGGCATAACTATGCTGAAGGAATTGATCCTATTGATGCAGACAATCTTCAAGAATTTGAAGATTTAGTAACAAAAACTTTCATCTCAACTTCTGATGAAGAAGTAGTAGAAGGAGTAGTAGTAAGAATCACTGACAGAGATGTTATTGTTGATATCAACGCTAAATCTGAAGGAGTTATTTCTTTAAATGAATTCCGTTACAATCCATCTTTAAAAGTGGGTGACAAAGTAGAAGTATTAATTGATATCCGTGAGGATAAAACAGGTCAATTAGTATTATCTCACAAAAAAGCAAGAACAATCAAAGCATGGGATAGAGTTATTTCTGCTAACGAAACTGGAGAAATTGTTAACGGTTTTGTTAAATGTAGAACTAAAGGTGGAATGATTGTTGACGTATTTGGTATTGAAGCTTTCTTACCAGGTTCTCAAATTGATGTGAAACCAATCCGTGATTACGATCAATACGTAAACAAAACTATGGAATTTAAAGTTGTGAAAATTAATCACGAATTTAAAAACGTAGTAGTTTCTCATAAAGCGCTTATCGAAGCTGATATCGAAGTTCAGAAAAAAGAAATCATCGGTCAATTAGAAAAAGGACAAGTATTAGAAGGTGTTGTTAAAAACATTACTTCTTATGGTGTGTTCATTGACTTAGGTGGTGTAGATGGATTAATCCATATTACAGACTTATCTTGGTCTCGTATCAATCACCCAAGTGAAGTTTTAGAATTAGACCAAAAATTAAATGTTGTAATCTTAGATTTCGATGACGAGAAAACAAGAATTCAATTAGGTTTAAAACAATTAAACGCTCACCCATGGGATGCATTATCTGCTGAATTAAACGTTGGAGATAAAGTAAAAGGTAAAGTAGTTGTTTTAGCTGATTATGGTGCTTTCATTGAAGTAGCTGAAGGAGTTGAAGGATTAATTCACGTTTCTGAAATGTCTTGGTCTACGCATTTACGTTCTGCTCAAGATTTCGTTAAAGTTGGTGATACTGTAGATGCAGTTATCTTAACTTTAGATAGAGATGATAGAAAAATGTCATTAGGTATCAAACAATTAACTACTGATCCTTGGAATGGAATTACTGAGAAATACCCAGTTGGTTCTAAGCACACAGGTATCGTTAGAAACTTTACTAACTTCGGAATTTTCGTAGAATTAGAAGAAGGAATTGACGGTTTAGTTTATATTTCTGATTTATCTTGGACTAAAAAAATCAAACATCCATCAGAATTTGTTAACGTTGGTGACAAATTAGATGTTGTAGTTTTAGAATTAGATGTTGAAGCTCGTAAATTATCTTTAGGTCATAAACAAACTTTAGATAACCCTTGGGACAAACATGAAGCTGCTTATGCAGTAGGTACAGTTCACACTGGTACTGTTTCTGAAATTGTTGATAAAGGTGCTACTGTAGAATTTTCTGAAGACGTTCAAGGATTCGTTCCAACTCGTCATTTAGAAAAAGAAGATGGTAAAAAATTGAAAAAAGGAGATGCTTCTGAATTCAAAGTTATCGAGTTTAACAAAGAATTCAAAAGAATCGTTGCTTCACATACTGCTACTTTCAGAGAAGAAGAAGAGAAAAACTTCAAAGCTGCTTCTAACGAATCTAGTAACACTGTAGCTTCATCTTCAAACAATGCTGAAAAATCTACTTTAGGAGATATCGATGCATTAATGGAATTAAAAGCAAGAATGGAAAAAGGAGGAAACTAATTTTTCAAATTCTTAATCATATTAAATCCCAATCAGAAATGATTGGGATTTTTTTTTTTGACTTATTTAAAACCAAACAAATTGTTTTCTCGTAAATGACTATATAACTTAAAAATCATAAACATGAAAACAAACAGAATTTTATCAGCAGTAGTCTTCACATTTGTATTATTAACAGGTGGAAACGCTTTAGCACAAAAAGAAAAAACAGTAATGGTTGGTGGTGCAGCAATGTATCCTTCAAAAAACATCGTAGAAAATGCTGTTAATTCTAAAGATCATACCACTTTAGTTGCAGCCGTAAAAGCAGCAGGTTTAGTGGAAACATTAATGACAGCAGGTCCATTTACCGTTTTTGCCCCAACAAATGCAGCATTTGAAAAATTACCAGCTGGAACGGTAGAAACTCTACTAAAACCAGAAAATAAGAAATTATTGCAAACCATTTTAACTTATCACGTTGTTGCAGGTAAAATGAATGCAAAAGATATTGTAGCAGCAATAAAAAAAGGAAACGGAAAAGCCGTTTTATCAACTGTAAGTGGTGGAAAACTAACTGCTTGGATGCAAGGAAGTGATGTTTATATTACTGATGAAAATGGTGGTTCTGCAAAAGTAACAATTGCTGATGTGAACCAATCTAACGGAGTTATTCATGTAATTGATACTGTAGTTACTCCGAAAATGTAATTCCCATAGTTTTTATTTAGTTGTGAAATCCCATTTTAGTTTTGTGCTAAAGTGGGATTTTTTTTTGTTTTTTTGGAAGTTTTAAATTTCAATGCCTAATTTAGCTAAATAAATAATCAGACACCATGTTTAAAGATATCGATTTTAAAAAAGCACTTCAAGAATTATCTGACAAAGAGAAAGATAAACTTATTTTAAGATTGTTGCGACGTGACATGGATTTGGCTGAAAAATTATATTTTGAATTAGTTGATACAGATTCTATTGAAGACAAACGCAGAATTATGGAAAGTACAATTTCTAAATCGATACAACGTTTTTCAGAAAATTATCATTCTTTGGATTATATCGCTGTTGAAATGCGAAGCATAAGCGGAAAAATTTCGCATCACGTAAAAATTACTACAGATAAGTTTGGAGAAATTAGTCTAAATTTACAAATGCTAAATGAAGTTATTGAGCAAAATTCTTTTTCATTATCACATTCTAAACCACAAAAATCAAACAAGTTTTACAATTATGTGATTGTGCGAACTTTTAAGATTTTGCTTTTAATTGCTGCGCTTCACGAAGATTTTTTGCTAGATTTTAAAGAAGATTTGGAAAGGCTAGGAGCGAACATTTCTAAAAATGAAATGCTATTGAAAACGGCAAACTACAATAGTTTAGATGTGAATTGGATTTTATACGCAGAAATTCCTGAGAATATTGTTCAAATTCATAAAGAAATAAAAGCCGCTGGTTTTTTGAAATAGTAATCAATTTTGTCACACTGAGCGGAGTCGAAGTGTTTTAATATGTCTTCGACTCCGCTCAGACTGACATTGTTGTTAAAAAAAATCCTTTTAATCTGCATAAATTATTCAGCAAATTAAAAGGATTTAAAATTTATAATAACCTTATTATCTTAATACAGCTTCTAATTGCGCTTCGAAATTACTTTGCAATTTGCTCATAATTTTGTCAATTTGAACATCTGTTAGTGTTTTTGAAGTATCTTGAAGTATAAAACCTAATGCGTAAGATTTTTTTCCTTCAGGTAAATTCTTTCCTTCGTACACATCAAATAAATTAATGTCTTTTAATAACGATTTTTCTGTTTGTTTCGCCACTAAATAAAGTTGCTCGAAAGTCACGGTATCATTCACTAAAAGTGCTAAATCTCTTCTTACTTCAGGAAATTTAGGAATATCAACTAATTTAATTTTGTTTGAAATGTATTTCTGAATCGCATCCCAATTTAAATCAGCAAAAAACACATCTTGTTTTACATCAAAATGTTTTAAAACCGATTTTTTAATCGTACCAAATTCGGCAATAATTTCGTTACCAATAGCAAAACCAATACCTTCAGCAAAAACATCGTGCGTTACAGGAACAGATTTTACTTTAGCATCAATATTCAATTTTGATAAAATCACATTGATGTAACCTTTGAATAAAAAGAAATCACTTGGTTTTTGAGCAACATTCCAATTTTCTGAAGTTGCATTTCCTGTCATTGTAATGGTTAAATGTTTTCTTTCCGTATATTTTCCTTCAATGGTATGATATGTTTTTCCGAATTCGAATAATTTTAGATCCGAATTTCTTCTGTTTACATTATACGAAACCGCTTCTAAAGCTGAAAATAACATCGATTGACGCATTACTGATAAATCGTTACTTAACGGATTTAACATCGTAACTGTTTCTTCAGAAATTACTTGCTCAGAAAGTGTGATATAATTTGAAGTTGTTAACGAATTCGCCATCATTTCATTAAATCCTAATGAACACAATTGATTTGCAATTACATTTTGTACTTTAAATTCTTCTGTTCTAGATGAATTAGAAACCGAAGCATTTATTTTACTTGGAATTTTGATGTTATTGTATCCGTAAACTCTTAGAATTTCTTCAACAACATCAACTTCTCTTTGTACATCAACTCTGTAAGAAGGGACAACTAATCCTAAACCATTATCTGTAATGCTATTTACTTTAATATCTAAAGAAGCTAAAATGTTTTTAATCGTTTCTTTTTTAAGTTCTTCACCAATTAATTTGTTAGTTTTGTCAAAAGACAAGAAAACATTAAAATCTTCAATTTTCTTTGGATAAATATCAACGATGTCAGAAGTAATTTCTCCACCAGCTACTTCCTGAATTAATAAAGCTGCACGTTTTAATGCATAAGCTGTAATTTCAGGATCAATTCCTCTTTCAAAACGGAAAGAAGCATCAGTAGATAACGTATGACGTTTTGCAGTTTTTCTAATAGAAACGGGATTGAAATACGCACTTTCTAAGAAAATATTTGTTGTTGATTCAGTAACTCCAGAATGTGATCCCCCAAAAACTCCAGCAATACACATTGGTCCAGATTCGTCACAAATCATTAAATCTTCTTCGTGTAAGATTCTTTCAATATTATCTAAAGTTGTAAATTTCGTACCAGCGGCAACCGTTTTTACAATAACTTTATTTCCTTTAATTTTATTCGCATCAAAAGCGTGTAAGGGTTGACCTAATTCGTGTAACACATAATTTGTAACGTCAACAATATTATTTTTTGGAGTTAATCCAATAGATTTTAATCTGTTTTGTAACCAACTTGGCGATGGTTTTACTGTTATTCCAGAAATCGTTACACCTGCATAACGCGGAGCTAATTTATTATCTTGAACATTTACATCAATTTTTAGAGTTCTTTTGTCGACTTTAAATTTACTAACTGATGGTGTAATGAATTCTGTATGCACATTTGATTGTAATAAACCTGCTTTTAAATCACGAGCAACACCCATATGACTCATTGCGTCAGCACGATTTGGCGTTAAACCAATTTCGAAAACTTCGTCAACTTCAATATTGAAAACTTTACTTGCTGGTGTTCCTGGAACTAAATCGTCAGATAAAACCATAATTCCGTCATGACTTTCACCTAAACCGATTTCGTCTTCGGCACAAATCATACCATGACTTTCTTGTCCTCTGATTTTTCCTTTTTTAATTTCGAAAGCGTTTCCGTCTTTGTCAAACAATTTTGTTCCGATTGTAGCAACAGGAACTTTTTGCCCTGCAGCAACATTATTAGCACCACAAACAATTTGTACTGGAGCATTTCCATCACCTAAATCTACTGTTGTGATTTTTAATTTATCAGCATCAGGATGTTTTTCACATGTTAAAACATGTCCAACAACAATACCTTTTAATCCACCAGTTACACTTTCAAAAGCTTTAACCACTTCAACTTCCAAACCTAAATCTGTAAGTAAAGCAGCCGTTTCATCTGATTTCCAGTCTATTTTAATAAATTGTTTTAACCAATTGTAAGAAATACGCATTTTTTCGAATTTTAATAAGATTGCAAAGATAACCATTTGATTAGAATTTAAAAGTAATTTTCGTACTTGATACATAATAATTTATTAAAATATTTTTAACAAAAATCGATTTTGAAACATATTGTTTTCGTAATTTTGTATTTCGTTTATAAATTTCAAAATGGAAAAAGGTCATCATGGCTTGCATAAACTTTCTGCAGCCGGTTTACTAGTTACGCTAGGTATTATTTATGGAGATATTGGAACTTCTCCTTTATATGTTCTTAATGCAATTATTGGAAAAAATCCCATAGATTCAGATGTAATCAAAGGAGCTATTTCATGTATTTTTTGGACATTAACACTTCAGACCACAATTAAATATGTAATTCTTACCCTTAGAGCCGATAATAATGGTGAAGGTGGAATATTTTCTTTGTATGCTCTTATTAGAAAAACTAAAATTAAATGGCTTTTATTTCCTGCCATCATAGGAGGTTGTACGCTTTTAGCCGATGGTATTATTACACCACCAATTTCGGTGTCTTCTGCAATTGAAGGGATAAAAACAATGTATCCGAGCTTTGAAGAAAAGTATATTATGTACATTGTTATTGTAATTTTGACTTTTTTATTCGCTATTCAGCAATTTGGAACAAAGTTTATTGGTAAATTTTTCGGACCAGTAATGTTTGTTTGGTTTGCGATGCTAGGTGGATTAGGTTTGGTTCAAATGTTTTCTAACTTAGATATTCTTACAGCTTTAAATCCTTATTATGCTTATAAGTTGCTTTCTGTTCATGGTGGATATTTGTATTTAGGTGCAGTATTCTTATGTACAACAGGGGCGGAGGCATTGTATTCTGATTTAGGACATTGTGGAAAACAAAATATTAGAATCAGTTGGATTTTTGTAAAAACCACATTGATTTTGAATTACTTAGGTCAAGGTGCTTGGTTGATTCAACATGAAGGACAAACTTTAACGGAAGCTGGAATTACGAATCCATTTTATGGGGTAATGCCAGATTGGTTTTTACCTTTCGGAATTGCTATTGCAACTTTAGCAGCAATTGTTGCTTCTCAAGCTTTAATTAGTGGTTCGTTTACTTTAATTAATGAGGCAATTCGTTTGAATTTTTGGCCTAAGGTTAAAATTAAATATCCAACGGAATTAAAAGGACAATTATATATACCATCACTAAACTGGCTACTTTGGGCTGGTTGTATTTTTATTGTAATATATTTTCAGAAAGCGGCTGCAATGGAAGCGGCGTATGGTTTGGCAATTGTATTAACGATGTTAATGACAACAACATTGTTGAACTTTTATATGATTTTAAAAAGATACAATAGAGCTTTTATTTGGGTGATTATTGTAACATATATTATCATTGAATTAGCCTTTTTATATGCATGTATGCACAAGTTTGGAGAAGGTGGTTACATTACTTTAATTATTGCATTTATATTATTTGCCGTAATGACGTGTTGGTATTTTGCTAGAAAAATTAGAAATAGATTCGTTGAATTTGTTAAACTTGAAAAATACTTACCTGTTTTAGAAGATTTAAGTAGAGATGAATCCGTGGCTAAATATGCAACTAACTTAGTGTATTTAACAAGTGCAGATAATAGATACGAAATTGAGTCGAAAATTATTTATTCGATTATTAATAATAGTCCAAAACGTGCGGATATTTATTGGTTTGCTCACGTTCATGTTGTGGATGAGCCTTATACAATGGAATACAGAGTTTGTGAATTTATCCATGATGATGTTATTCGTGTTGATTTTAGATTAGGATTTAGGGTTGCACCAAAATTTAATAAAATGTTTGCACAGGTTGTAAAAGACATGCAGAAAAGAGGAGAAGTAGATTTAAAAAGTAGATATACATCTTTAAATAAACATAATGTAATTAGTGACTTTAGATTCGTATTGATTGAAAAATTTATGTCGTATGACAATGCGTTACCATTCTATGAAAAATTTATTTTAGATGGTTATGCATTATTGAAAAAAATGGGCTTATCTGAGGAAAAAGCTTTTGGTTTAGATCCTGGTTCTGTAACTATTGAGAAGTTTCCACTGAAAATTTCGGAAACGAAAGCAATCAAATTAACTAGAGTAGATTAAGCTATAGAAATTAAAAGCCAGAACTAAGTTCTGGCTTTTTTTTTATGTTTTATTGAATAAGTTTACAAAATTGATTAACTTTAATAAAAATTGAAATCATGGAAAATTCAGTACTGGTAATTGTGGCTGTTGTTTTTTTAGTGTTTTTTTTAATATTATATTTTGTGAGGCAAAATAAAAAAGATAAAAAAGAATTAGAAGAAACTTTAAACAATGATTACAAAAAATTCGATTATTCTGATGAAAATTAGAATGTATCAAAAATTCAATACGTTTGTGCAAGTTGTAAAAGACATGCTAAGAAGAGGAGAAATGGATTTAAGAAAGTAATTCCATTGAAAATTTCGGAAACTAAAGAGAAAAATAGTAACTAGATTAAATAAAAAAGCCAGAATTTACGTTCTGGCTTTTTTTATGATTTGTTTTAAATTACTTTCTTAATTACTCTTAGTTTGTGAGTATGTCTTCCAGTATCTACGTTATAAATTCCTAGGTGGTCAATTCGGTCTATTCTAACTTTTCCTGAAGCGTGAATGATGTAATTGTTTTCCATCATAATTCCAACATGGATAATATTTCCTTCCTCATTATCGAAAAAGGCTAAATCTCCGGGTTCACTTTCTTCAATAAAACTTAAAGCTTCACCTTGCTTGGCTTGTTGCGAAGCATCTCTTAAAAGTTTATGACCGTTCAATTTATACACCATTTGTGTAAAACCTGAACAATCGATACCAAAAGGCGTTTTCCCGCCCCATAAGTAAGGTGCGTTTAAATATAGAAAAGCTGTTTTAAGAAGATTGTCTTTAGGTTTGATACCACATTCTTTTTTCCCTTCAAACTGAAAATTTGCCGTATTAATTTCATTAATATCTAAGAAATTCAAAGAACTTCCTAAAGGAATTGGCATGAGTTGGTTGGTTTCGTAAGAAATAAAATCAATTAATTCGCCATTTAAAACACTGGCAGAATTTTCTAATAAATTATATTGATTTTCGGTAATTTCTTGGAATTGTTTGTTGTCTATCCAACCTTCGTAAGCATCGAAGGCCGTATTGATTTTTGTCCATTTAGGAGAAGTTTCTATGATTTTAAAAGAATCACCAAATAATAATTGAGAAACCATTTCGCTTCTGTCACTGGCTTCACATCTTATTGGTACAATTCCTAAATTACAAATTCCAAACATGTATAGAATATAGAAAGTAGAATATAGAAGTTAGAAAATATTTCCAACTTCTATATCTAAATTATTAAAATTATGCTCTTTCAATAACAATTGCAGAAGCACCGCCACCACCGTTACAGATAGCTGCAGCACCAACTTTTGCATTGTTTTGTGCTAAAACATTAATTAAAGTTACGATAATTCTTGCACCTGAACAACCAAGAGGATGTCCTAATGAAACGGCACCACCATTAACGTTTACTTTGTTGTTATCTAAACCTAAGATTTTCGCGTTAGCTAAACCAACAACTGAAAACGCTTCGTTAAATTCAAAGAAGTCAACATCAGCAACTGATAAACCAGCTTTGTCTAATGCTTTTGGTAATGCCTTTGCAGGAGCAGTTGTAAACCATTTTGGTTCTTGAGCTGCATCTGCGTAAGATTTGATATATGCTAAAGGTTTTAAACCTAATTCATTTGCTTTTTCTTCACTCATTAAAACTAATGCCGCAGCACCATCATTAATTGTAGAAGCATTTGCCGCAGTTACAGTACCTTCTTTTGTAAAAACTGCTGCTAGAGTAGGAATACGGTCTAATTTTACATTAGTGTACTCTTCGTCTTTAGAAACGATAATTGGATCACCTTTTCTTTGTGGTACTTCAACTGGAACAACTTCTGTATCAAATTTACCTGCGTCCCAAGCTGCTGCTGAACGCTTGTAAGATTGAATTGCGAAATTATCTTGTTCTTCACGAGAAATGTTATGTTCAGTTGCACATAAATCTGCAGAAACTCCCATGGCATTACCATCGTAAGCATCTGTAAGTCCATCTTTTTGCATACCATCTACGAAAGTAGTTGGACCGAATTTCACACCATTTCTTAAATGTGCATAATGAGGAATTAAACTCATGTTTTCCATTCCACCTGCAACAACAATTTCGGCATCTCCAGCCATAATAGCTTGAGCACCTTGCATTACTGCTTTCATTCCAGAAGCACATACTTTATTAATAGTAGTACAAACTACATCATTTGATAAACCTGCAAACAAAGCTGCTTGACGAGCAGGAGCTTGACCATTTCCAGCCTGAACTACATTACCCATTAACACTTCGTCAACTAGAGAAGGATTTAAATTTATTTTATTTAAAGCGCCTTTGATAGCTGCTGCTCCTAATTTAGTTGCTGGTACACTTGATAATGCTCCCATAAAACTACCAATTGGAGTTCTAACAGCTGATACGATAACTACTTTTTTGCTCATTGTGATTTGTTTTATTTTTTTATTTCATACAGTTAGACCTTCAGTCTCGAGTGCGAAAGTAACTAAATTTTACCAAATTTTAAAGGATTTGTTGCTTTTTTAACTTGGTGAATATGGAATTTAAAACGTCAGTTCGTGTGTTTTTAGTGGATTTGGTTTGAATCACTATAAATGTATTAAGTATAGTTTTTAATAAAACATTTCTTATTTTCGATTCGATTATCTGTTAAAAATCACTTGAATTATCCAATTAAAATTTAAAATTAAGGAATTGTAAAATTTATTAGTTTGTGTATGATGTTGATATTTAGTAAGTTTGTTTTTTATTTAAAAATAATGCTATTTTTTTATT
>JAZKHI010000108.1:0-1702 GCA_040385445.1 Bacteroidota bacterium
TTCTTAATACCTACTCATTTTTATACATTTTACTTAAATTTGACAAAAAATAGAACCATTGAGAAAATATATATATGCTGTCGTTTTGTTATTCTCCATCGTATTTGGAAATGCACAAACACCAACTCAACCCATAGCTCCAACAAATCCAAATGCAATTAGGATTTTAAATTCCGATTTTATCGATAAAAACCAAAACGAAATTCCTGGTGCGATTGTATTTACTGGAAATGTTCAGATTTTACATAATGGTGTTAAAATATATTGCAACAAAGCCTATCATTATACAGATGAAGACTATATAAAGGCTTTTGGAAATGTACAATTAAACCAAGGTGATACCATTGTAATGAATAGCCGTTATGCGGAATACGATGGAAAAACACTACAAGCATTTGCAACTGGAAATGTTAACTTACGCTCACCTGATTCTAACTTAACTACTGATACGATTCGCTTCGACAGAAACAAACAAGAAGCCTATTATAACAGTTGGGGAACCATTATAAATAAAGAAAATACGTTAAAAAGTAAATCAGGAAAATATAATATAAAATCAAAAAAATACACTTTTAAAACGGCAGTTACTGTTGTGAATCCGCAAGTGACTATCAAAACTAACAATTTAGATTTTTATGATAATTCTGGTCATGCTTATGTGTACGGACCAAGTACAATTACAAGTAAAGAAAATGTTATCAATACTACAAAAGGATTTTACGACACTAAAAATGACATCGGAAGACTTCTCGATAAATCGAATATCGTGTATAATAATCGGAAAGTGGAAGGCGATATTATCAATTACGACAGAAAGAAAAACTTCGCCAAAGCCACAAATAATGTAAGAATTACGGACACGATCAACAACATGATTGCGACCGGACATTATGCGGAAGTGTACAGAAATATCGGTGGAACCAAAAAAGACTCAATGTTTATTACCAAAAAAGCATTAGTAAAAACTTTGGTAGAAAAAGACACTATGTATTTACACGGTAAAAAAATATTGGTAACTGGTCCGCAAGAAGATAGAACCATTAGAGCTTTTAATAACGTACGTTTTTTCAAAACGGATATGAGTGGAAAATGTGATTCGATTCATTCGAACAATAAAACACAATTGACGAAACTAATCGGAAGACCAGTAATTTGGAATAGCGACAACCAAATGACTGGTGACGAAATTCATTTAATTGGAAACAATAAAACTGAAAAACTAGATTCATTAAAAATCCTAAACAACGCATTTTTAATACAAAAAGACACACTTGGAGAAGACAATTACAACCAAGTAAAAGGGCAATATTTGTACGGAAAATTTAGAGAAAACAAATTATACGAAGTGGATTTGGTAAAAAATACCGAAAAAGTCTATTTCATGTACAATGATAAAAATGAAATGGTTGGTATTGATAAAGGTGTTTCTAGCAGTATCAATATGCAATTAGAAGATAATAAAATCACAGAATTAACATCGTTCAAGCAAATTTTAAGTGATACCTATCCAGATAAAGATTTTCCAAAAAATGCTAGGCGACTTCGAGGTTTTGTTTGGCGAATTGATGAAAAAATTACTTCTCTAGAAAATATTTTCCCTGAAGAAGAAAAAGCCATCGACGAGAAAGTAAAAGTCGAAACCGAAAAGAAAGACAAAGAAGAAAAAAAACCTATGGACGTGTTGAAAGAAACTACGGATTAT
>JAZKHI010000109.1:0-10921 GCA_040385445.1 Bacteroidota bacterium
ACAAAGCAAAATTAGATGAGAATTTAGAAGAATCTCGTAAGAAAAGCTTAACAGTAATCACACCATTTATGCAAAATGAGTGGACAGGTTTCGAACAAGTTTCTGATGATGTGATGCTTTCTAAATTTGATACAAAATTCGACAAGAAACAATTAACTGAAATTGCTTCTACGATTACAGAATTACCAAAAGATAAAAAATTCATTAGCAAAATCACGAAATTAATTGGTGATAGAAAAAATATGTTCTTCGAAAAAGACCAATTAGATTGGGCAATGGGAGAATTATTAGCCTATGGATCTTTAATTTCTGAAGGTTACGATGTTCGTATTTCTGGACAAGATGTGGAAAGAGGAACATTCTCTCATCGTCATGCAGTTATTAAAGCAGAAGAATCTGAAGAAGAAGTTGTTTTATTAAACGACGTTAAAAACAGAAAAGGAAACTTTTATATATACAATTCTCACCTTTCAGAATATGGTGTAGTTGGTTTTGAATATGGTTACGCTTTAGCATCGCCAAACACACTTACTATCTGGGAAGCACAATTTGGAGATTTCTCTAACGGAGCGCAAATTATGATTGACCAATACATTTCTGCAGGTGAAGACAAGTGGAACAATCAAAACGGATTGGTTTTCTTATTACCTCATGGGTATGAAAATCAAGGTGCGGAACACTCTTCTGCTCGTATGGAACGTTACTTACAAATGTGTGCGAAACACAATATGTACATTGCAGATGTGACAACTCCAGCCAACTTCTTCCACTTAATGAGAAGACAAATGAAAACTAAATTCCGTAAACCGTTAATTGTGTTTTCACCAAAAAGTTTATTACGTCATCCACAAGCGGTTTCAACTGCGGAAGAATTAGCAAACGGACAATTTCAAGAAATATTAGACGATCCGAACGTTACAGATAAAAAAGCCATTAAGTCTTTAGTATTCTGTACAGGAAAAGTATATTACGATATTATTGCAAAACGTGAAGAATTAGGAAGAAATGATGTAGCTGTTGTTCGTTTAGAGCAATTGTTCCCATTAGCAACGGATCAAATCAAAGCGATTATCGATTCGTATCCAAATGCAGACGATTATGTTTGGGCACAAGAAGAACCTAAAAATATGGGAGCTTACGGATTTATGTTAATGAATTTCGATTTAGTAAAATTACGTTTAGCATCGCCAAAAGCATACAGTGCACCAGCAGCAGGAAGTTACGAGCGTTCGAAAAAACGTCAAGCGAATGCCATTGCTATGGTTTTTGACAAAAATTTATTTCAATAACAGTTATACAACACATTAATATAATTTTAGGAAGCATTTTAGCCTAGAACTTAAAACGAAAGAATATGATTTTAGAAATGAAAGTCCCATCACCGGGAGAATCTATCACCGAAGTTGAAATTGCAACTTGGTTAGTAAAAGACGGAGATTACGTTGAAAAAGATCAAGCTATTGCTGAAGTAGATTCAGACAAAGCAACTTTAGAATTACCTGCAGAAGCTAGCGGAATTATTACGCTTAAAGCGGAAGAAGGTGACGCTGTGGCTGTTGGACAAGTAGTTTGTCATATTGATACGGCTGCTGCAAAACCAGACGGAGCAACTGCTGCGCCTGCTGTTGAAAAAGCACCAGAAGTTAAAAAAGAAGAAGTAAAAGCGGCACCAGCTGCTGAAAAAACTTACGCAACTGGAACTCCATCTCCAGCGGCTAAGAAAATATTAGACGAAAAAAACATCTCTCCTTCTGACATTGTTGGAACAGGAAAAGGTGGAAGAATTACTACTGAAGATGCAGCAAATGCTATTCCAGCAATGGGAACTCCAACTGGAGGTTCTCGTGGAACGGAAAGAGTAAAACTTTCTATGTTACGTAGAAAAGTGGCTGAGCGTTTAGTAGCAGCTAAAAATGAAACGGCTATGTTAACTACTTTTAACGAAGTAAACATGACGCCAATTAATATTATCAGAAACCAATATAAAGACGAATTTAAAGCAAAACACAATGGTATTGGTCTAGGTTATATGTCTTTCTTTACAAAAGCAGTTACAAGAGCTTTACAATTGTTCCCAGACGTAAATTCAATGATGGATGGTGATCATAAAGTAGCTTTTGATTTTGCAGATATTTCAATTGCGGTTTCTGGACCAAAAGGATTAATGGTTCCTGTAGTTAGAAATGCAGAATTATTAACGTTCCGTGGTGTGGAAGCAGAAATTAAACGTTTGGCTTTACGTGCACGTGACGGACAAATTACGGTTGATGATATGACTGGTGGAACATTCACAATTACAAATGGTGGTGTTTTCGGAAGTATGTTATCTACGCCAATTATCAATCCTCCTCAATCTGGAATTTTAGGAATGCACAATATTATTGAGCGTCCAATTGCCGTAAACGGACAAGTTGAAATTCACCCAATGATGTATGTGGCGTTATCTTATGACCATAGAATTATTGACGGAAGAGAATCTGTTGGTTTCTTAGTTGCGGTTAAAGAAGCATTAGAAAACCCAATGGAATTATTAATGGACAACAATCCTAAGAAAGCTTTAGAGTTATAATATTCGCTTTGTCATCCTGAACTTGTTTCAGGATCTAAATATTACTAATCCCAAATTCGAAAGAGTTTGGGATTTTTTTGTTTCTTTGTAGCCGCGTGAGTAATGGCAGCGGCATCCTCCGAGAGACAAAAACAAAAATTTATTTGTAGTTTTTGCGAATCGGAGATATAGCGAACAGCACGACCTAAAAGGGCACGCCAAAAAAACCATGAAGAAAAAAGAGAAAAAAGCAGCTATCGGATTTATATTTTTAACCTTAGTGATTGATATTACAGGTTGGGGAATTATTATTCCGGTAATTCCAAAATTGATTCAAGAATTAACAGGTGGAGATTTAAGTGATGCTTCAAAAATTGGTGGTTGGTTGTTATTTGCGTATGCTTTTACGCAGTTTTTATTGTCGCCACTAATTGGAAATTTAAGTGATAAATACGGAAGACGACCAATTATTTTATTTTCACTTTTAGGATTTTCGTTAGATTATTTATTTTTAGCCTTTGCACCAACAATAACCTTTTTATTTATTGGAAGAATTATCGCTGGAATAACTGGAGCCAGTATTACTACGGCAACAGCATATATTGCCGATATTAGCACACCAGAAAACCGAGCCAAAAACTTCGGAATGATTGGAGCCGCTTTCGGAATTGGGTTTATTATTGGACCTGTAATTGGTGGTTTATTAGGACAATTTGGAGCGAGAGTTCCGTTTTATGCCGCAGCAGCTTTGTGTTTCATTAACTTCTTATATGGTTATTTTGTTTTACCAGAATCGTTACCAAAAAAAGACAGAAGAGAATTAGATTGGTCTAAAGCGAGTCCAATTCGTGCTATCCTAAACTTGAAAAAATATCCAAAAATTTTGGGGTTATTCATATCAATTATGTTGGTGTATATTGGTTCTCATGCCGTTCATAGCAATTGGAGTTATTTTACGATGTACCAATTCAAATGGGATGAAAAAATGGTTGGAATTTCATTAGGAATTATTGGTTTGTTAGTTGGAATTGTACAAGGTGGTTTAATCAGATGGATTAATCCGAAAATTGGTAACGAAAAAAGTATTATTTACGGATTAGTTTTATACACTTTAGGTATGTTTTTATTTTCCATGGCAACAGAAAGTTGGATGATGTTTACCTTTCTAATTCCGTATTGTTTAGGGGGAATTGCTGGTCCGGCTTTACAATCTGTGATTACCGAAAATGTGCCCGCTAACGAACAAGGAGAAATTCAGGGAACTTTAACCAGTTTAATGAGTGCTACGGCAATTATTGGTCCGCCATTAATGAGTAATGTATTTTATAATTTCACCAATAAAAAAGCGTTGATTCACTTTGCTGGAGCTCCATTTGTTTTGGGAGGAATTTTGATGTTATTTAGTGCCATTATTGCTTATTATTCGTTTAAAAAACAACGATTAATTGCTATTGCAAATACAAACACAGATTTGGATAATCAATAATAGCGTTTCCTTTTAGTAAAACATCGGCGCCAATAATTCCATCGACAGGTTTTATTTTTTGTTGGGATAAGGCTTCGTTTACGTGAGATAAATCGAAAAGTATAAAAGTAGAAGGCAATTGTTTCCAAGAACCAATTTGGAGATAATTGCCTTTTGATATTTTAGCATGCATGGTTGTAGAACTCGCACTAGCCGCAAAACTGGGATAATCTTTTGCTTCTAATCTGTATTTTTCAATACTTTCTAAACCAACACAGGTATTAGATGCACCCGTATCTAAAATGAAATTTCCAGCAATCCCATTCACTTTCACTTTGATAAGTAAATGTTGCGTTTTTAAAAACTTAAATTTAATTCCCTTGTAATTTTTTTCTTTTAAAAACGTTGCTAAATCATTCATTTATTTTAGTTGGTTAGGATATAATATTGCCAAGGTTCTAATGAAATTTCTTTACCTTTAGGAAATGTTACTTTTTCATTAGTCATAAAGTTAGTAAAAGTTCCGCTAATTTCCAATTTAACTTTTTGATTCGTTTTAGAAAGATTGGCCACATAAATTACTTTTTTGCCTTCTTTTTGTCTTTCGAAAGCTAAAATATTCGTATCTGAAGAAGTGTTAATTCTATTAAATCCAGCTGGATTTTTTCCGCCATGTAAAGCTAGATTTTCGTTTTTTAACTGTCCTAATTTCGCTCTTAATTCCCAATCCTTTCCTTTTGTTTTTGGAATAGAATCTTTTTCGAAAAACTTCAAGCTGTGTTTTAATCCGTATTCGTTTCCGCTATACACCAATGGCATTCCTGGCATCACATAAGTTAACGCTGTCATGGCTTCTTCTGCAGCACCTAAACGACTTTGAATAGTTCCATTCCAAGAATTTTCATCGTGATTATCCACGAAATTCATTAAAATATCATTGGCTTCGTATTTCTTACTTTTACTAATCATATATTTATCCCAAGCCGAAACAGTTTCTTTTCCTTGCGCAATTTTATTACTCGTGTGATGTCCGTCCCAACTATATTCCATATCGAATAAATTATCTTTCATCAATTCTGGTTCCCAAGCTTCTGCTAACATAAAAATGTTTTTTTCTTTACGCAATTCTGGAATCGCTTGTTGCCAAAAATCCGTTGGAACATTTCCAGCTACATCACAACGAAAACCATCAATGCCTTCTTTTTGAATCCAGTATTTCATATCTGAAGTCATTGCTGCACGAAGGTTTTGATTGTCGTAATTCAAATCGGCAACGTCTGTCCAACCCCAAGTTTTTCCTGTTTCTGGATTAATTGGATCGATAATTTCACCTTTTTCATTTTTAGTATAATATTCTGGATGTTCTTTAATCCAAACGTGATCCCAACCGGTGTGATTTGGCACCCAGTCTAGAATCACATAAATGCCATTAGCGTGAGCGGTTTTGACTAATTTTCTGAAATCGTCCATGGTGCCAAATTCTGGATTTACTTTCTTGAAATCGGAAACGGCATAATAACTCCCTAAATATTTATGTTGTTCAGCCGCTGGCATTTCTGAAGCAAATTTACTGTTATCACCACCCGTTGCTTTTCTTTTGGTTTGCGAAATAGGGAAAATTGGCATCACCCAAATTACTTTTACACCTAATTGTTTCAAATTCGGAATGTCTTTCGTAAACGCGTTGAACGAACCTTCAGGTGAATACTGACGAATATTAACTTCGTAAATCACTGCGTTTTCTAAACTACTATCTGTTAAATGATACCCTTCTGGTGCCAAATTTAATATTTGTGGTTGCGAAGTTTTACAACTAAATAATGTTGAAATAATTAATCCTGATAAAAGAATTTTCTTCATATTTATTTTTTTAATTCTAAAATTAAACTCGATTTTCCTTCAATAGAAAGTTCCGATTTTAAATCGAAATTCGAACCAGAAATCACATCTTTTCCACTCGAATACGAACCTAAACTTTCTTGAAATCTATCTAATTTTAAAGTTTGTTTGTCTTTACTATTATTCACCACCACCATTACACTTTCTGTATCGTTGTAACGAAAATATACATATACGTTGTTATCAGGAAGATAATGCATTAATTTTCCGTTGTGAATTACGGATTTTGATTT
Source organism: Bacteroidota bacterium (assembly GCA_040385445.1). Classification (GTDB taxonomy): domain Bacteria; phylum Bacteroidota; class Bacteroidia; order Flavobacteriales; family Flavobacteriaceae; genus Flavobacterium. Next base: position 6,146 of record JAZKHI010000109.1, read on the forward strand.
TCTCCAATTGAAAATTTTTGCTGTGAAATCGAAATATTTAGCTTGTTCCGCTGTTCTTCCAGAAGCTGAAAACGCATTGTTTTTATCAGAATTCCATCCACCAGGGAAATCCTGACGAATGTCTGCATCGCCTTTCCCTTTATCGCCAGCCATTCCAATTTCAGAACCATAATACAATTGTGGAATGCCTCGCATTGTTGCTAAAATAGTCATCGCCATTTTATATTTTTCAATGCTATTTTTATAGTTTTGATTGAATCGACCCGTATCGTGATTTTCGGCAAAAATCAATAAATTATTTGGGTTATCATATAGAAAATCGTTCACGAAATTTTCGTAAAATTTAATCATTCCGTCGTTCCAATTTGGATTGTCTTCGTTGAAAACATTTCCAAAAGCATCGTGTAACGTAAAATCCATGACGCTTGGTAAATACGAATTATAACTCTGAATTTTCGCAATTGGACTGTTTTTTTGCCAATACGAAATTTGCGCTTGATCGTGCATCCAAACTTCTCCAACTATATTAAAATAAGGATATTCGTCGGTAATCGCTTTCGTCCATTTTGAAATTCCTTCTTTGTCGTTGTACGAATACGTATCTACACGGAAACCATCTAAATCGGCATATTCAATCCACCAAATCGCATTTTGAGTCAGGTAATTCAACACCAAAGGATTCGACTGATTTAAATCGGGCATACTCGGCACAAACCAACCATCCATACAAAGTTTCGCATCAATTGCGGAAGCGTTCGTGTCGTATTGTGTGGTCATTCTGTAATTACTTTGTTTATAACCTGGAAATTGATGAAACCAGTTGTAAGTTGGCATGTCTTTAAACATCCAATGTTCCGCGCCCCAATGATTCGTGACATAATCCATTACTAACTTCAAATTTTTCTTCTTCATTTCTGCTGAAAGTCGTACATAATCTTCATTAGTTCCGTAACGCGCATCAATTTTATACACGTCTGATTGTCCGTATCCATGATATGAATATCCTTTATCGTTGTCTTCACATAAAGGCGTGCTCCAAAGTGCGGTTACACCTAAAGATTGTAAATAATCTAAATTATTAATGACTCCTTGAATATCGCCACCATGACGACCACCAGGATTGTTTCTATTTCCTTTTTCTTGTAAATCTGGAGCAGAATCATTTTTTTCGTTTCCGTTAGCAAATCGATCTGGCATAATTAAATACATCATGTCCGATGAATCAAAACTTTTTCGGTTTCGAGAATTTTCTTTTCTTTTTTTAATTGAATACTTTTGAGTAAATGCTTTTTTACCATTTTTGAAAGTAAAAATCAAATCTTGAGCCGCTACATTTTTCGTATCAACAGTTACGAAAACATAATTTGGATTTTCCGTTTTCTGAACTTCTGTAATTATAACGCCGTTAGAAACGGTAACCGAATTTTGTGCGATATTTTTACCATAAAACAGAATCTGAACTTGATTGTACGTCATGTTCTCGTACCAAAATGGCGGTTCAACTTTATCAATTTGAGCAAACAATTGAAAAGTGAAAAGTAATAAAAGTAGTGTTGTTATTTTTTTCATAATATATTATTTCACCTCAACAATACTAATTCCGTAACCACCACCAGCGGCAGTTGTCAGTTTTAATTTCGTTTTATTGGTCACTTTTTGTTTCGTTATTTTATATGCTTGCGGATTCGTTTTGTAATGTGCATCACTTGCATCAGCGTAAATAGTTGCTTCGTATTTTTTACCTTTTTCTAAAAAGTCTAAAGAAATAGTTGATGTTCTTTTATTCAATCCATTTACGTTTCCTACAAACCAATTGTTTGAATTTTTATCTTTCCTAGCCGTTGTGATGTAATAACCTGGTTCAGCTTCTAGATATTTTGACGTTGTCCATTCTACTGGAACATCTTTAATAAATTGAAAAGCATCTAAAAATCGATTGTAATTTTCTGGTAAATCTGCCGCCATTTGTAACGGACTATACATCACCACATACAAACCTAATTGATTGGCAATTGTAGTATTACAATGTGAATTATTTCCTGGATTTAATTTCGAGATATCCATTTCAAAAATTCCTGGTGTGTAATCCATTGGTCCGCCCATTAATCTTGTGAAAGGTAAAACTGTGGTATGATTTGCTTTTGAACCACCGAACGCTTGAAATTCTGTTCCACGTGCGGCTTCATTTCCAATTAAGTTGGGATACGTTCTGCAAATTCCTGTAGGACGAACGGCTTCGTGAGCGTTTACCATAATTTCATAATCCACCGCTTTTTCAATACAATATTGGTAATGATTTAAGATAGATTGACTGTAATGGTGTTCGCCTAAAGGTAAAATATTTCCAACATAACCACTTTTTACCGCACTATATCCGTTGTCTTTCATGAATTGGTACGCCACATCTAAATGACGCTCGTAATTTCTTGTTGAACCCGAACTTTCGTGATGCATAATCATTTTAATTCCTTTTGATTTTGCATATTCGTGAATACCTTTTACATCAAAATCTGGATAAGCGGAAATAAAATCGAAAACATAATCTTTTTCGTGACCGAACCAATCTTCCCAACCTTCATTCCAACCTTCCACTAAAACCGCATCAAAACCATGAAGTGCTGCAAAATCGATATAATCTTTAACGTGTTTGGTATTCGCAGCATGTTTTGGACTTTGTTTTAGTTTCGAATAATCGGTAACTCCAAGTTCTACAGCTGGCAAATCATCTGTGTACGCCCAAGAACTTTTTCCTGTAATCATTTCCCACCAAACTCCGACATATTTTACAGGTTTAATCCATGATGTGTTTTCAATTTTACAAGGTTCGTTTAAGTTTAATGTCATTCTTGATGCTAAAACTTCTCTGGCATCATTACTTACAATAATTGTTCTCCAAGGCGAAACACTTGGCGCTTGAATATGTCCTTTATTTCCTTTGGCATCAGGAGTTAAGTGTGATTGAAATACGAAATTTTTATCGTCTAAATTCAAGTGCATACAAGAATAATTAATCAGAGCAGCTTCATGAATGTTGATGTAGATTCCATCTGCCGATTTCATCATTAAAGACGTTTGTACGCCAGTATCTGAAAATTGTTTTTGCGAAGCATTTTCGGTAACCGCGCTTTTAAATAAACCTTTAATTTCAGATAATTTACTTTCTGTATAATCGTATTCTTGTGTATCATAATCACCCGGAATCCAAAACGCCGTATGATTTCCAGTCATGGCAAATTCGGTTCTTTCTTCTTTAATGACGAAGTAAATCAAGTTTTTTTGCTGTGGAAATTCGTATCGAAAACCTAAACCTTCATTAAACAAACGAAAACGAACGATGATTTCTCTGTCGGTTTCATTTTGCTTTAGTTTTACGGCTAATTCATTGTAATGATTTTGAATTTGAGTTTCTTCACCCCAAACTGTTTTCCAAGTTTCGTTAAACGTACTTTCTTTCGTATCAATTACTTTAAAATCGTTTAGTAACGACTTTTTATCTTTTTGTAATTCTAAACCTAGCTTACTTTTTTTAATTACTTCTTTGTTTTTGAAAAAAAGCTGATACATTGGAGTACCATCGCTTCCTAAAGAAAACGACATTTTAAAAGTACCATTCGGCGATTGAAATTCTTGTGCAGAAACGCCTAAAACAGACATTAAAACGAGGATTACTGAAACAAAATTCTTCATTATATTAATTTTTTACTAGTTGTGATGTGCCATTAATTATTACTTCTACTTCTTGATTTCCTTCTACAGAAACTTTGGTTTCTTGATGGTTCACTTCTACTTTAACTACTGCGTTTCTGAAATTTACTTTAAACGAATAGCCGTTCCATTGTTCTGGAATTCGAGGTTCAAAATGCAATTGGTTATTTTTCACACGCATTCCACCAAAACCTTCTACGATACTCATCCAAGTTCCGGCCATTGATGTAATGTGTAAACCTTCGTGCACTTCTTTATTATAATCATCCAAATCCAAACGAGACGTTCTTAAATAAAACGTATACGCTTGTTCCATTCTTCCTAAAGCTGCCGCTTGAATCGAATGTACACAAGGCGAAAGCGAACTTTCATGAACGGTAAATGGTTCGTAAAAATCGAAATGTTTTTCCAATTGTTCTTTAGTGAAATCATCTTCAAAGAAATAAAATCCTTGAAGTGTATCTGCTTGTTTGATGTATGGCGAACGTAAAATTCTGTCCCAACTCCATTTTTGATTAATTGGTCTTTGTGATGGATCTAAATCGGAAACTTTTACCAATTCTTTATCTAAGAAACCGTCTTGTTGTAAAAATACGCCATGTTCCTCCGAAAAAGGGAAATACATATTATCAGCCGTGTTTTTCCAAGATTGTAATTCGGTATCGTTTAAATTGACTTTACTCATAATTCGAGTATAATCAGTTGTAAATTCCGATTTAACTTTTTCGATTTGAGCGAAAGTATAATTGATACACCATTTTGCGATGTAGTTGGTGTACCAGTTATTGTTTACATTGTTTTCGTATTCATTTGGACCTGTAACTCCTAAAATGACGAACTGATTTTTGTGAGTTGAAAAAGTAGCTCTTTGGTGCCAAAAACGGGCAATTCCGATTAAAACTTCTAGGCCTTTTTCTGGAATATAACTGTAATCGCCTGTGAAACGATGGTAGTTGTAAATCGCGAAAGCAATAGCTCCATTTCGGTGAATTTCTTCAAAAGTAATTTCCCATTCATTATGACATTCTTCGCCATTCATGGTTACCATTGGATATAACGCTGCGCCGTTTT
>JAZKHI010000110.1:0-3697 GCA_040385445.1 Bacteroidota bacterium
AAATCAATCGAACGACGATAGATTCCAACCATAGAAGGAATTTCAACTTTCACATTTTCACCTTCCGTAATAAACATCGGAAACATAAAATCACTTGGACTTAATGTAGTTTCACGAACCAAACTTCTTATTGATTCATTTACTCTTAAACGACGACCTCTTTGTAATGGAAACATAATTTTTTATATTTTGTTCTCGACTCCGCTCGAACTGACAACGTTATTGTCACATCGAGCGGAGTCGAGATGTTATAACCAATCTATAGGATTTTCTAAAACTTTTATCAATTTTTCTTCTTCACTTCCAACTTCTGAATGATGGTCATACACCCATTGCACATGTGGTGGTAAACTCATCAAAATACTTTCAATTCTTCCGTTGGTTTTTAGTCCGAAAAGTGTGCCTTTATCGTGAACCAAATTGAATTCTACATAACGACCACGACGAATTTCTTGCCAAGTGCGTTGTTCAGGTGTAAAAGGTAAATCTTTTCTTTTTTCTACAATTGGAACATAAGCTTCTAAGAAAGAATTTCCAACTTCCGTTACGAAATTATACCAATCTTCCATTTTCATTTCTTCACTTTCCTTACAATAATCGAAAAATAAACCACCTAAACCACGTGCTTCATTTCTGTGAGCATTCCAAAAATAAGCATCACATTGTTTTTTATATTTTGGATAAAATTCTGGATTATGTTTGTCGCAAGCGGTTTTACACGTTTGATGAAAGTGTTTTCCATCTTCTTCAAACAAATAATAAGGTGTTAAATCTTGTCCGCCACCAAACCAACTATTGATTACGTTTCCGTTATCATCATACATTTCAAAATAGCGCCAATTTGCGTGAACTGTTGGCACCATTGGGTTTTTAGGATGAATAACTAAACTCAAACCACAAGCAAAGAAATCGGCTTCACCCACGTTAAATAATTTTTGCATAGAATCTGGTAATTTACCATGAACTGCCGAAATATTTACACCACCTTTTTCGATTACGTTTCCGTTTTCAATTACGCGCGTTCTTCCGCCACCACCTTCTGGTCGTTCCCAAATGTCTTCACGAAACTTCGCTTTTCCTTCAACCGCTTCTAATCCAGCAACGATTTGATCTTGAAGATTTTGTATGTAGGTGTAGAATTTATTTTTCATTGTACAATTCATATAATTCCATATCTAATGGAGTTCCATTGGCTGGAGTAAATTCGTTTTGTAAGGTGCTTTGCCAAACAAAACCGTTGTTTTCAGCAACTTTTACACTTCCTAAATTGGTTTTATGAGAGATAATTTGAACTATTTTCAAATCTAATTCTTCAAATGCAAATTTAGCCATCTCTTTTACAGCAAAAGAAGTGACTCCTTTTCCTTCTAATCCTGAACCAATACAATACGCAAATTCACCTTCTTTTTTATCCCAATCTATTTTTTTGATGATAATTAAACCTCCAATTTGTTGGTTGTTTTTATCGCGAATAGCAAATGTAAAATTTGTCTTTTCTTCTATTTCTTTAGTTTTGATGGCAATATATTCTGCCGATTTTTCTAAAGAACTATTCATTTCTAATGTAACTGGAAAAAAGAATTTTAATCGTTCTTCATTATCAGAAATAAACTGAAACAACTGATTTGCATCAGTTGGTTTCAATTTATCTAATATGTAATTTCCAGTAATCACTTATTACTGACCGTATTCCTTCACCGCTTCCACAAATGCTTTGGCGTGATCTACTGGAATATTTGGCAAAATTCCGTGACCTAAGTTTACGATGTAATTGTCTTTTCCGAATTCGTCAATCATTTCATGAACCATTTTTTTGATTGTTGGAATTGGCGATAATAATCTAGATGGATCAAAATTTCCTTGTAAAGTGATTTTTCCACCAGATAAATAACGTGCGTTTCTTGGTGAACATGTCCAATCAACTCCTAATGCAGAAGCTTTTGACTTTGCCATATCGTTTAAAGCAAACCAACATCCTTTTCCGAAAACAATAACTTTAGTTTCTTCAGCTAAAGCTTCCACAATTTGGTTGATGTATTGCCATGAAAATTCTTGATAATCCACTGGAGATAACATTCCACCCCAAGAATCGAAAATTTGAATCGCGTTACAACCTGCTTTTACTTTTTCTTTTAAATATAAGATAGTTGTATCTGTAATTTTTTGTAATAAAACATGAGCTGCTACTGGATTTGAGAAACAAAATCCTTTCGCTGTATCAAAACTTTTTGAACCTTTTCCTTCTACTGCGTAACAGAAAATTGTCCATGGTGAACCAGCGAAACCAATTAATGGCACCTCATCATTCAACATTTGTTTGGTCAATTTAATCGCATCAAAAACGTAACCCAACGTTTCATTCACATCTGGAACAAACACTTTTTCTACATCTTGTGAAGTACGGATTGGATTAGGAATAATTGGTCCTAAATTATCTTTTAATTCAACGTGAATTCCCATCGCACGTGGCACAACCAAAATATCTGAGAACAAAATTGCTGCATCTGGTTTTACAATTCTAATCGGTTGAACTGTAATTTCTGCTGCTAATTCTGGAGTTTCACAACGCGTAAAGAAATCATATTTGTCACGTAACGCTCTAAATTCTGGTAAATATCTTCCTGCTTGACGCATCATCCAAACTGGCGGACGTTCAACAGATTCGTTATTTAAGGCACGTAGGAATAAATCGTTTTTTATCATTTTTTTAAATTTTTAACCCTCGAAGGGTTTGAAACCCTTCGAGGGTTTAATTATTAATTATAATATTCTATAACTTGTTCAATTACGTTTTCAACACTTGGTTGATACGCAGTTTTAATATTTTTAATTTTAGTTTCAGACAACACACTTCTTAAAGCATCCGCTGTTGTATTTCCAATACAAAACAATTTCTCGTTGGCAAGCGTGTTCTTTTTTAAATAACTCGTCACCGCTGACGGACTGAAAAATAGAATTCCGTCTACTTTATCTGAGATTTTATGTGGAGTTAAAGTCGTATCGTACACTTTAATTTCGTTGAAAGTAATTCCGTTTTCCGTTAACATTTCTGGCAACGTATCTCTACGAAGATTTCCACTAAAAAAAGTATAACTTTCATCTGAATACACTAACGTAATAATTTCAGCTAAATCTTCCGCATAACCTGTGTAGGCTTCAACAGTAAATCCGTTTTCGTTAAGTAATTCTTTGGTTTTTAAACCTACACAAAAAACAGTTTTCTGTTTTAATTCTTCAATTTTCGGATGTTGTAAAATACTTAAAACGGCATTTTGACTCGTGAAAATTAAATTTTTGTTTAGGTTTTTTATTTCGAATGAAGCGTTTTCAGTTTTAATGAATTCTGCTTCAATCACTTCAATATTTGCTTTTACTAATTCTTGTTTTTGAATTGGTAAAAGGATTTTTGTAGAAAGTATTGTGGTTTTATCGGACATTATTTTTTTAATTTTTCTTTAATTTCAGACATTAATGCCGAACCGCCATTGGCTAAAATTTCTTGTGCACAGTTGAATCCTAATTTTTTCCATTCGGAAACATCCACTTTTTTAGAAACTTCTAATTTTTGTTTTCCATCAATTGATAGTAAAACACCTGTGAAATCAATCACATCTTCTTTTTCGTTATATGTTGCGATAGCTCCAATTGGCGCTGTACAACCACCTTCTAAAGTTCTTAGAAATTGACGTTCTATATA
>JAZKHI010000111.1:0-4700 GCA_040385445.1 Bacteroidota bacterium
TAACTTTTCGACATTTTGTATAGATTTTGTCAGGATTTTATATATTTCTTTTTGAGTTGAGTCTGTTAGAAAATCGGTATGTTTTTCAATGGTTTTAGTATCATTTCTCAAAGCCGGACCAGTTTGTGCTTCTTGTGGTGAAAGTGTTTTGATTTTCTGAGCCGTTTCTTCGATTAAAGGTTGTAAAATATGAAAAGGAATGTTGTTTTCGATACAGATTTCATTACCAATTTGATACAAATGATTCGTGAAATTACACACAAAAACCGCTGAAACATGAAGTGCTTTGCGTTGTTTTCCATCAATTGTATGAACTGAATTTGAAATTGATTTGGCTAATTTTTCTAAAGCTGCATAATCAGTAGTATTTTCCGTTTCTAAACAAATTGGGATTTCAGAAAAATCAACTTCTTTATTTTTAGAAAAAGTTTGTAATGGATAAAATACACCTCTTTTGTTTTTCGCGTCAAGCACATCAAAATCGGTACTTCCAGAAGTGTGAACCACTAGCCTATTTTCAAATTGTAATTGATTTGAAACCGTTGCGATGGCATTGTCAGAAACACAAATAATATAGACATCAGCATCCAAAATTTGATTAAAATTGGAAGTTTGAATACTTTCAGGAAAATCCTTTGAAATGGTTCTAGAAAAAACCTGAATCACGTCTACTTCAGAAGCTTTGGAAAAAGCCTGAAATAAATGTGTTGCCACGTTTCCGGAACCTAAAAGAATTACTTTAATCATGTTGCGAATTTAGGGATTTCAAATACAATTTGCAAGTGTAGTTTTTGTGTTGACAGATTTTTAAAATTTCTTAAACCTATGTTGTAGAAAACTCGTATATAAATATTATTTTTGAAAAAAATCTACTGAAAAATGAAAATCGTTATATCGCCAGCAAAATCTTTAAATTTAGATAAGGAACTTCCAACAAAATTATACACGGAATCTTCGTTTTTAAAACAAGCTGAAACCATTCAGAAAACCTTAAAAAAGAAAAAGCCAAAACAATTGATGGAATTGATGGATATTTCTGAAAAGTTGGGAGAATTAAATTGGCAACGTAACCAAGATTGGCAAACACCTTTTACAACTGAAAATGCCAGACCAGCTGTTTTTACTTTCGATGGCGATGTGTATTTAGGTTTAGATGTTTATACTTTACCGGTAGAAAAATTAACCGATTTACAAGATAAATTACGCATACTTTCTGGTTTGTATGGTTTACTAAAACCGTTAGATTTAATGCAAGCATACCGATTAGAAATGGGAACTTCTATTAAAATTGGTACGAAGAAAAACTTATACGAATTTTGGAAAAAAACCATAACTGACACTCTAAATTCTGAATTAGAAAAAGACGAATTATTTGTGAATTTAGCCAGCAATGAATATTTTTCAGCTGTTGATGTGAAGAAACTTAAAGTTCCTGTAATTACGCCAGAATTTAAAGATTACAAAGATGGGAAACTAAAGATGATTTCATTCTTTGCTAAAAAAGCTAGAGGAATGATGGTTCGTTATATTATTGATACCAACGCGGAAACTATTGATGATTTAAAAGGTTTCAACTACGAAGGTTACGCTTTTGATAGTAATTTATCAGAAGGAAATAAATTAGTTTTTACGAGATAATTTTTTTATAAAATTTAAATATAAAAAAAACCTCCAGCGAAAGTTGGAGGTTTTTATTTTTAATCAAACCAATTAATTTATGATTAGCTTTTTAACTATTCCTTCGCTAGTTTTTACTAAGTAAATTCCTTTTGAAAGATTACTTGTGTCAATTGTTAGAGCTTCTTTTTCGCTACTAATCTTTTTACCTGAAATATCAAATAATTCGTAATCTGCTACTCTATTAAAATATACAATTCCGTTTTGAGATGGATTTGGAAAAATTACAAATGTTTTAGCTTCTGAGTTGAAATTTGGTGCTGATAATAAATTCGCATCGACTTCAAAAACAGTAATTGTTCCACTGATTTCATTCGCAACTAAAACATAACCCGTTCCATTCGGACTATTTTCTGGTTTAATGTATGTAATTCCTTCTGGACCATGATCACCAGCATATGCTGAAGTACTTCTACTGTTTTTATAATCAACGAAAGTTACATTATTTGGATCTGTAATATTATAAACCATAACACCACCTACTCTTTCTAAAGAAATGAAAGTAAAAGTTTCTGTTCCAATTTGAGCAATCGTTACACCTTCTGGTTCTGGACCTTTAGCACGACTTCTTCCTTTTGCCACGTTATCTTCATGGTCTGCATTGTAGATTGTTGGTAAATTTGCAGCAGTATATCTTTCAAAATCATCTCCACTATCAAAAACGATTTGTTTCGTTGTAGTATTGAAAATTGAAAAAGAACGAGAGCCTACAGCATTAATTGTTTCAAAATCTGAATCAACATCTGTGTTTCCACTTAAGTTCGAAACTCTAAAACGCCCCATATTGTAAGATTGTTTTAAAACAGAAGCATTTGGATAAATCGCAGTATCTAAAGTATAAGTTGCTGCTCCAACTGTAGTTCTTTCTACAAAACCAGTATATTCTTTTTCATCACCTTCGTTAGCTGTAACTAAATAAGTTATTCCGCCAACTGTGTAATTTGCAACAGCATCTGGCATATAAAAAGCTTTAATTGGCCAGTTAGCGATTAAAACTTGTCCGTTGTTATCAGAAATATCCATTCCATTTCCTTGAAGACTTACATCTTTCGTTCCTAAAGCCCAAATATCTGTGAAAGTTGTAGTTGCTAAATTAATTTCTACAACTGCATTATTTTCTTGAAGTGTTACCCAAGCCTTTTGAGAATCAGAACTTATTGTAATGTACTCTGGTTCAAAATCTTGCGATAATGTACTTGTAGCTTTTAATTTTCTAATTCCAGATGCTATTAATGTAGCTTCCTGTGAATTGTAAGCTGTAAATAATAAAGTTGTAACATTAGTTTGACTTAAAGCAGGAATTCCTCCAGAAATATCAATTATACTTACAGAACCTTCTGGATCAATTGAATAATTTGCATTTGGTTGTCCTTCGTTAGCTGTCAATACTTTTGTTCCATCTGGCGAAAACGTAATCATATCTGGTAATGCACCAACTGTAACTTGTTTTAAAAAGACTCCATTTGTATCGAAAAACACAACTGAACCATTTAAAGTTTCATCTGTATTTGGAGAAGCAACAGCTACAATTCCGTTTTTAACAGCTACAGAAGTCACACCGCCATAACTATTCATATCTACTGAAGTTACAACTGTTGGAGCAGCTGGATTAGAAAAATTAATGATATCTAAAAAACCTGCAACAGCACTGGTTGTAAATAAACGTTGCGATGCTGGATCGTGAACCACAATTTCACAAGTACTTGTACTAGAACCTGAAGGATCAAAACTTCCCACATAATTTAATTCAATTTGTTGAGAAGGAATTGGCGCCACATCATCATTATCAATAATATAAATTGTTGCAGATGAATTTCCAGTAATGCTTAATCCAACTGGATTTTCTAAACTTAAAACAAAATATTCCGCTTGTTGTTCAATATCAGTATCGTTAATAATTGGAATACTAATAGTTTGCGTTAATGAACTTGAACCTGTAAAGTTTAATGTTTGTGTAGATAAAGTAAAATCGGAAGCATTTGCTGTGCTAAAAGGACTAGATTTTACCACTAAATCTACTGAAGAAGTTGATGGACTTGATAAGTTAATAACAAAAGATAATGTCCCAGCAGTTTCATCTGTTTTAATAAAATTAGAAGCTAAAGCGATACTTGGATTTCCAGTTGTAAATGTCGCTGATTGTGTTGTAACAACTGAATTATTACTTAAATCTTCAACTGAATTTGGTAATAAAGAAACATAATATAATTGTCCATTATTTAAATTTGAAGAAGGAATAATTGTGATTATATTTCCAGAAATAGTGGCGTCAAATGGAATAATTGCTCCTGAAGCATTATTTAAACGTAATTCTACTAAAGCATCAACATTTGTATTTGTTATTGAATTATTATCAATTAAACGAATAGCCTCATTAAAACTAATAGTTGGATTTATTGTTGTTGCTACATTATTCGCTCCGTTTGCTGGCAAAATTGTGATAATTGGCGCTGTTGTATCTCCGCCACCTGCGGTAGTTCCTTCTAAAGTGAAGTTGTCAAAACGATTGTTTCCAACTAATCCACCAGTTCCTTGTGAAAATTCTACTTTTAATTTAAAGTTGGCATTATTGTTTACACCAGAAATTGCTGTAAAATCTAAAGTTGCTAAGGCTGGATCACCATTGTTTGGAAGTATTGTTGTAAAAGGAACATAAGTTGTTCCGTCTAAAGAATAAGACCAAGATTGAGTTCCAGCACCTGAACCTGAACGACGCGTAGCAAATTTCACTACGATGTTTTCATAACCTGAAGTTGGCAATGAAAATTCTAATGCGCCACCAATTGGATCGTTAAAACGTAAATGTGTTCCAAAAGCATCACTATTTTGAGCATTTAAATTTAAAAGATTAAAGTTTTGACCCGTTCCACCAGCAAAGTCAATTGCACTGATTCCGCCAGCAATAGCAACTAAATTAGCTCCGCCAACTGTTTGGGTTGGAGTTGTAATTGTGGCAACAGATGCATTGTTATTAAAGTTCCAATAATGAACTAAATTTTGTCCCCAAGAAAAAGACGTTAACA
>JAZKHI010000112.1:0-21553 GCA_040385445.1 Bacteroidota bacterium
TGTAATTTTTCTCATGATTTCTAAATTTTAATTGTTAAACATTTTACGAATTGTTTTCGTTAATTAGGTATTTCCAATTGCTGTGCCAAAGCCCAAATTATAAGTGATAACGATATGATAACGACTTGTTAATGATTTCTAACACCCTTATAATCTGTTGTTTGTGATTCGTTTTTTGATTTCAAAATTCAAAATTCTCTATTAAGTATTTCTTGTTTGATTTTTTCATTGTTATTGCAATTGATTTTTGTTCTTGATTTTTGAATTTTGTTTTTGTCATTGCATTTGAATTTAGTATTTTAGCACAAATCAAAAACCACAATGAAAAAGTCAATAGCCATTTTATTAGTATTCGCCTGTCAATTTATTTTTGCTCAGTATCCCACAGATTATTTTCGATCACCATTAGACATTCCAATCAATTTATCCGGAACTTTTGGAGAACTTCGTCCCAACCATTTCCATTCCGGTTTAGATATTCGAACCAATAACGTAGAAGGTTTACCTGTTTACGCTGCAGCTGATGGAATTATTATTAGAATAAAAGTTTCTGCATTTGGTTATGGAAAAGCCTTATATATTGCTCATCCAAACGGTTACACTACAGTTTACGGACATCTTCAAAAATTTAGCGATAAAATTGAAGCTTATGTAAAAGCGGAACAATACCGTCAAAAAAGTTATGAAGTTGAATTGTATCCTAGCACTTTAAAAGTTACGCAATCTGAAATTATTGCTTTATCAGGTAATTCAGGTGGAAGTGGCGGACCACATTTACATTTCGAATTTAGAGATACGGCTACAGAAAAAATCATCAATCCGATGGCTTTCGGAATGAATAAATTGATAAAAGACGAAAAAAATCCTGTGATTTCAAGTCTAATGGTGTATCCAGCAAATGATTCTACATCGGTAAATAAAAGTAGAAATCCAGTTAGTTTATCACTGCAAAAGCAAGTAGATGGTTCGTTTTTAGCTTCCAAAGTAGTTACGAATGGGAAAATAGGTTTTGCTCTTAATTCTTTCGATTTATCGACTAATAATTACAATAAAAATGGAATTTATAAAGTGGAGAGTTATTTAAATGGTTCACCTTACTTTAAATTCGAATTTAATACTTTCGCTTTTGATGAATCGAAACACATCAATTATTTTATTGATTTTTACAGATATAAAAAACTAAAACAACGTTTTCAGAAGTTATTTGTTAAAGAACCTTATTCATTATCTTTAATCAGCGGAAATACAAAAAGTGGTTTCGTAGATATTAAACCCAATGTAAATTATACGTATAAAATTGAGGTTTCCGATTTTCATGGGAATAAAACCATTGTAAATATTCCTATTTGCTACGAGAATGATGTAAATCCAATTGTAATATCTTCAAAAGGAAATTTTTACATCAAAAGCAAATCAGATTATAATTTCGAATTTGAAAAAACCGCCGTTTATCTTCCTGTGAATGCTTTGTATGAAAATGCTTATTTGAATATCAGCGAAAAAGAGGGTGTTTTAGATATTGAAAACAATTTCGAAGCTATTCAAAACGGATTAACTGTAACTTTAGATATGTCACATTTATCTGAAGATGAACAGAAAAAAGCTTTTGTTGGAACGGTTTTAGGTTTGAAATTAGAATATAATTCTTCTTTTAGAAAAGCGAATAAAGTTTCTACAAAAGTAAAAGCATTCGGGAAATACAAAGTCGGATTTGATAATGTAGCACCACGAATTTACAATCCGAACTTCATTGAAGGCAGCAATATTTCCAAATTATCTACGTTAAGTGTTTCTATTAGTGATGCATTATCTGGTGTTGATACGTACAATGCGTATTTAAATGGAGAATGGATTTTAATGGAATACGATTACAAAACGAAAAAACTGGTTCATAATTTAAAAGATGGAAAAGTGATTTCTGGGAAAAACGATATTAAAATTGTGGTTACAGATAAATTAGACAATACAGCCACATTTACATCCAATTTTATATATTAATTTATGCGTTTGAATATAAAGTCAATTCGATTTATCTTATTTTTTATTTTAATTTCTTCTTTTTCTTTCGCTCAGAAAGCAAGAATTAAAGGAATTGTTTTAGATGAAAATAAAATGCCTATTGAAAATGTTTCAGTAAGTTCTCCAACTTCTAATACAGTTACAAATAATAACGGTTTTTATGAATTAGAAATTGATGCGAATGCGGAAATTACGATTACGTATTCTCAAGATAATTTCAAAAAATCGACATACAAAGTAAAGTTAAAACCGAATGAAGATTTTGAATGGAATCCGATTTTAGGAACCATAAATGAAACTATTGAAACGGTTGTAATTACTGGAAAAAATAGAAAAATTAATGGTGCAACTGCCGTTTCTCCTGTTTTACTTAGACGTATTCCTGGCGCAAATAATAGTGTTGAGAATATTATTAAAACTCTACCGGGTGTTTATTCTAATAATGAATTGAGTACATCTTACGCAGTTCGTGGTGGAAATTACGATGAAAACTTAGTATATGTCAATGAAATTGAAGTCTATCGTCCGTTTTTAATTCGTTCTGGACAACAAGAAGGTTTGAGTTTTACCAATACCGATTTAGTTCAGAACATTGATTTTTACGCGGGTGGATTTCAAGCGAAATACGGTGATAAATTATCTTCTGTTTTAGATATTGCTTACAGAAATCCGAAAACATTTCATGCTGGTTTAGAAGCGAGTTTATTGGGCGGAAGTATTTTTGCAGAAGGTGTTTCAAAAAATCAAAAATGGAGCAATATTACAGGAATTCGATACAGAAACAACTCACTTTTAGTTAAAAGTCAGGAAACAGAAACCAATTATAAACCATCATTTTTGGATATACAATCGTTGTTTAATTTCAATTTAAACACGAAATGGAGTTTTAGTTTCTTAGGAAATATTGCTCAAAATAATTACAATTATGAACCAACAACTCGTCAAACGAATTTTGGAACTGTAAGTGAACCAATTGCATTATTGATTGATTATGAAGGACAAGAAAAAGATAAATACACTACTGTTTTTGGTGCAATAAAATCGGTTTACGAACCTAATAAAAAGAACAAATACAAATATATTTCATCAGCATACCATACCGTAGAACAAGAATATTACGACATTTTAGCACAATATCGTTTAGGTGAAGTGGATGCGAATATTGGTTCGGAAACTTTTGGAGATGTGGTTTTTTCTCGTGGAATTGGTTCGCAATTGAATCATGCTAGAAATAATTTAGATGCTTTAATCGTTACAAACGAAATAAAAGGAAATCATAAATTAAACGATGATAATGGAATTGAGTGGAGTTTCAAACACAATTTCGAAAACATTAGAGATAGAGTAGTAGAGTGGGAAGTTGTGGATTCAGCAGGGTTTTCATTACCAAATCCGTTGTTGGATTATGTGAATGATCAACCTTATAATCCATATTACGGACCTTTAGCGCCTTACCAAAATGTTAGAGCTAAAAATAACACGACAATTAATCGTTTCAACACGTATTTAAATTGGAATCACGAAGGAAAACTTGGAGCACATACGTATTATGTAAATGCTGGAGTTCGTGGACAAAGTTGGTTAGTTTCTAATAATGGAATTTCTGGAGACAATCAGTTTACCATTTCACCAAGAGCACAATTTATTTTAAAACCAGATTGGAAAAAAGAAATGATTTTCCGTTTTTCAGTTGGTATATACAATCAACCACCATTTTATAGAGAATTACGCGCCAATGACGGAAGTGTAAATCCGAATGTGAAAGACCAAAAATCAATTCACTTTGTATTCGGACATGATTATAGTTTTAAAATGTGGGAAAGACCATTTAAATTGGTGAGTGAAGCCTATTACAAAACGATGAACGATGTAAATACATATACAATTGACAATGTGCGTATTAGATACCGTGCTAATAATGAAGCAACTGCTTATGTTTATGGATTTGATGGCCGTTTAAATGGAGAATTTGTTCCTGGAGTAGAATCTTGGTTTACATTTGGATATTTAAAAACCGAAGAAAATCAAGATGGAAGAGGAAACATCGCTCGTCCAACAGATCAACGCTTAAAATTTGCGATTTTATTTCAAGATTATATGCCAAACATTCCAAGTTTAAAAATGTATTTGAATTTGGTTTATAATACGGGATTGCCAGGAGGTTCGCCAGCTTATGCTGATGCTTATGATTATCAATCACGTTTGAACGATTACCGAAGAGCTGATGCTGGATTCTCTTATGTTTTTAAAGACTCAAAATTAGGCGCTCACAGAAAATGGTTAGCTAACTTTAGTGAAATGTCTTTAGGATTTGAAATCTATAATATGTTTAACAATCAAAACTCAATTACGAATACTTGGGTGCGAGATGTGTATACGAAAACACAATATGGCGTTCCAAATTATTTAACGACAAGAACGTTTAATTTGAAATTGAGTATGAGAATTTAATGTTTGGAACACAGATTTGACAGATTAAACGGATTTTGTTAATTGTTTTGATTTTTTAATTCTGAGACGAAAAATAAAATTTTCTTTAAAAGTAAATGATTTAGAATTTAGTATATTTGATACTCAAACCGAAACATATGAAAAATTATATATATATCCTTTTAGCTTCAAGTGTGATGATTTTTTCTTGTAAAGAAGAAAAAGCCAAGCCAAAGGTAAAATACACGGAAAAAGAAGCGAAATCACCTCAAAAAGACACTACAAAATTAGAAGTAGCCGATTTACCTATTCAGTTTGAAGGTTCAAATGTGTTGGTATATACGATTGGAAACTTAACACTTGGTGATATTAACAAAAAGGGAAGTTATGAAACTACTTCGTATGAAGGTGTTGCCGGATTTAATGTTTCCAATTCTATGGAAAATGAAATTACAGGTTATTTACAGAATCTTAAATTTCAAGCCGTTGGTACAGATTCATTACATGTATTAACAGATAAAGTAATGCTTATAGAACGTGTTTCGTTTATTAAAAGCAACAAAATGATAATGTATATTTTAGCAGATGCTGATACAAATCAAGATGGTGTAATTGATTCAAATGATATCAAATCGTTATATACAAGTACAGAATTAGGAAAGAACTTTACAAAAATTTCTACAGATTTACAAGAATTAGTAGATTGGAAACATATCGAATCTACGAATAAAATTTACTTTAGAACTATTGAAGATGCCAACAAAAATGGTGAATTTGACAATAAAGACAAAATCCATTATCATTACTTAAACTTAAAAGACAGTAAGGTTTCAGAGTATTTCCCTTTATAGTTAAAGTAATCTAAATCAGAATATCACTTTCCAAATCAGATTTCTCAATTTCGATTGTATAATCTAATTTCGAAACCAATTCAATCACTAATTTTTTATACCAGTTTTCCGATTTCGGATGAATGTATATTTTTTCAATTAATTGATTGACATCAACATCTATTTTAATTCCATCGTTGATTTTAATATTATTTTCAGATAAATCGGAGATAATTCTAATTTCTCTTTCGTACTGAAAACTTTTTCGTTTGAACATAAAAGGGAAAAACATATCATCAAACGGAATGTATTCTTTTTTGTAGTCGATATAATTCACTTCACCAATAAATTGGCTATAATTAATTTCGGGTTTTAAAGCTTTTTGCAATCTTCCAATCGTAGATTGAATTGCTAAACCTTCATTGTTTTGGGTAAATATTTGCCACATCGCAAACGATTCGTATTCGTTAATGTGCCAACTACTTACCACCACTTTTTCACGATGTGATTTGTAATAATCTAAAAATTCAGGATTGTTTTCTGATAGTTTTTTAATCTCTTCATAAGTTGGTTCAGAAAAGGTGCCTTCATATTGATCTTCAAATTTGTCTGAACGCGACATGAAAAGTTTTCGCGATAATAGTAATTCTAAAAATTTCGACAAGTCTAAGTATTTCCAAACAATAGTGTCTGGATTTTCTGGTAACTTAATGGTGTCGTTCTTTTTGTACATGTCATTGCGAGTTTACGAAGCAATCTTTTTTCCAAATCACTATTTCTTATTCTAGTGATTGTAAAGCCACTAATCTGGCATACGTTCCATTTTTAGCAATCAATTCAGCATGTTTACCTTGCTCTACAATTTCACCTTTTTGCATTACAATAATGTTATCTGCTTTTTGAATCGTAGATAAACGGTGAGCTATCACAATAGAAGTTCTGTTTTGCATCATTTTCTCTAAAGCATCTTGAACCAATTTTTCACTTTCCGTATCTAAAGCAGAAGTGGCTTCATCTAAAATCATAATCGGCGGGTTTTTCAATACCGCTCTCGCAATTGATAAACGTTGTTTTTGTCCACCAGATAATTTTCCACCAGCATCACCAATATTGGTATCAATACCGTTTGGAAGCGTTGAAACAAACTCGTAAGCATTGGCAATTTTTAACGCTTCGATAATTTCTTCATCCGTAGCGTCTGGTTTTCCAATCAATAAATTGTTTTTTATCGATTCGTTAAACAAAATAGAATCTTGTGTAACCAAACCGATTAAACCTCTTAAAGCATGCATATCCCAATCTCTAACTTCTACACCATCCACTTCAATTGAACCGTTATTAATATCGTAAAAACGCGTTAATAAATTCGCAATTGTACTTTTTCCAGAACCTGATTGTCCAACTAAGGCAACGGTTTTTCCTTTTTCAACCTCAAAAGAAAAGTTTTTCAACACATTATCCTCTTGATACGCAAAATTGATATTTTTTACAGAAATTCCTTTATCAAAAGTATGCTTTACAAAAGCATTCGGTTTGTTAACTACTACATTTTCTTGTTCTAATAAAGTAAAAACTCTTTCGGCAGCAGCCAAACCACTTTTTACCTGATAAGATGCTTTCGAAATCGCTTTAGCAGGCGTTAAGATATTATATGCCATACCGATGTAAACCAAAAACTGATCTGGATCTAATGTTTTGTCTACTAATACCAAAATTCCTCCATACCATAGTAAAATCCCAATTGTAACAATTCCTAAAAACTCACTCATTGGTGAAGCAAGGTTGTTTTTATTAGCAATACTAGTTGTTAGTTTTAATAATCTTTGTAAAGAATCATTGAATTTAGTGATAAATAAATTTTCTGCATTATAGCTTTTTACCACTTTTAATCCAGTTAAAGTTTCATCTAAAGTTGAAATAAAAATACCTTGTTCGTTTTGTGCTCTTACTGACTTTGCTTTTAAATTTTTACCAACTCTCGAAATAATCAAACCAGTAATAGGAATAAATGCAAAAACAAATAAAGTCAATTGAGAACTTATTTTGAACATAAAAAATATTGTAAATACAATAGTTAGAGGTTCTCTAATGATTAGTTCAAAAATTTGAAAAAAAGAGTTTTGAACTTCTCCAACATCTCCTAACATTTTTGTCATTACATCACCTTTTCTTTGATCTGAATAGTAGGAGATAGGCAAATGAATGATTTTAGCATATAATTTACTTCTAAGTTTCTTAAGAATCCCATTTCTTAAAATGGTAATATGATATGAAGCTAAATAGTTAAATAAGTTTTTTAGTAAAAACACGACGATAACCAAACAAATTACTAAAAGAAGTGCGTTTTGTTTTCCGTTTTCTAAACTTAACTTTGATAAATTATAATTCAATAATTCTTTACCATAATCAAGTGAGTACAAAATCCCTTTGTAGATTGGTTTTTCTAAAACAATTTCTTCTTTACCAAATAATACTTTTAACATCGGTATTAATGTTAAAAAACTTAAAGCACTAAATAAAGCATATAAAATATTAAAGATAATATTTGATATTGTATTTATTTTATAGTCCTTTAAATAAGGAATTATTTTTTTTATATTCTGATCCATTAGTTTAATTTCATTTCAGTGATTATGTTCTGAATTTTATTATCTAAAAAGGTGTTAGCTTCTTCAAAGTCGTTTTTGTCTTCTAAAATAGCATTCACACTAAAATAGAATTTAATTTTTGGCTCAGTTCCACTTGGTCTAGCGCAAATTTTTGTACCATCTTCTAAATAATAAATCAACACATTCGATTTTGGAATATCTAAATCAAACGTTTCATTGTTTATTAAATCACGAGCGGTTGTGTTTTGGTAATCTTCAATACAAACCACACGTTGTCCGTTTATGCTTTCCATCGGATTGTCGCGTAAATCGATCATCATTTGATTGATTTCTGCCAAGCCTTCTTTTCCTTTTTTAGTTAAAGATATTAAATGTTCTTTATAAAATCCGAAATCTAAGTATAAGTTAATCAGTTCTTTATATAAACTGCTTCCAGCTGCTTTCGCCTGAGCAGCAATTTCACAAACTAATAAACATGCAGCAACGGCGTCTTTATCTCTAACGGCATCACCAACCATAAATCCGAAACTTTCTTCGCCACCGCCAATAAATTTCTGATTTGGAAAATCTTTAATGAATTTTGCAATCCATTTGAAACCTGTTAATCCAACTTTACATTCAATTCCGTAAGCACTAGCTAAATCTAACATCATTGGTGTAGAAACAATTGTAGAACCAATAAATTCAGTACCAGTAATTTTATCGGCGCGTTTCCATTGTTCTAATAAAAATGCTGTCATCACCACCATAGTTTGGTTTCCGTTTAACAACATCATTTTTCCATCGTTATCTCTAACAGCTACACCCAAACGGTCTGAATCTGGATCAGTTCCAATAACAATATCTGCATTTACTTTATCTGCCAACGCTAATGCCATTGTTAACGCTTCTGGTTCTTCAGGATTTGGCGATTTCACTGTTGGAAAATTTCCATCAGGAATTTCTTGTTCTTTTACGATATTCACATTCGAATAACCTGCTTTCGCTAAAACGGCAGGAATTGATTTTACAGAAGTTCCGTGTAAAGGTGTAAAAACAATATTTAAGTTTTCTTTTGCTGCTTTTGGTGTATTGAAACTTGCGTTTTCTACTGTTGAATTCACAAATGCTTCGTCAATGTCAACATCAATATATTTAATTAAATTTTCGTTGGCTGTAAACTTGATGTCTGAATATTTTAACGCTTCAACTTCAGCAATTATTTCACCATCTTGTGGAGGAACAATTTGTCCGCCATCTTGCCAATATACTTTGTAACCGTTGTATTCTGGTGGATTGTGAGATGCTGTCAATACAATTCCAGAATGACAATTTAAATGTTTCAAAGCGAAAGATAATTCTGGAGTAGGGCGCATATCTGAAAATAAATAGACTTTAATTCCATTTGCTGAAAAAATATCAGCCACCACTTTTGCTAAAGTATCACTGTTTTTTCTACAATCATATGCAATAGCGACTTTTAAGTCTTCATTTGGAAAACAGTTGCGCAAATAATTAGACAAGCCTTGCGTGTTTTTTCCCAAAGTGTATTTGTTAATACGATTGGTTCCAATACCCATAACACCGCGCATTCCGCCAGTACCAAACTCCAAGTTTTTATAAAAAGCATCTTCTAAACCTTTTGGGTCGGAAGTCATTAATTCTTTTATTTCTTCTTGTGTATTTTGGTCGAAAGTAGGCGTAAGCCATTCGTTAACTTGATCTAATATATTTTGTTCTATGTGCATAATCTTATTTTTAATTTTTTGTAAATCGCTGATTCACAGATTTTTTTATTTGAATTATAAATTCATTTTATTATTAACAAACTAAGCCCAATCTTGTCATGCTGAAAGCATCTCGCGCAAACTAAGTTGAGACTCTTTCAGAGTGACAAACTTTGTGGATAATTTATTTTTAACCGCAGATTAGCAGATTTTTATCAGAATTATTAAATCGGCGAATCTGAGGTGTTTTTTATATTGGTGTCACATTTTGTGATACCATAATTTCTAAGGTTGCAAATTGCGTCCTTAGAATTATAATGTTTCCGCTATTTTGTAGCGTTCTTCGTTGCTTTTGGTGCGTAAAATAATTTCGCCTAAAAATCCAGCTAAGAATAATTGAGTTCCAATAATCATAGTAGTTAAAGCGATATAAAATTCTGGTCTGTTGGTAATTAAACGAGCCGTTGTATGGAAAAACAATTTGTCAATTCCCATGTATAAGGCTAAAGCAAATCCAATGAAAAACATCAAACTTCCAAGTAATCCAAAGAAATGCATTGGACGTTTTCCAAATTTTGATATGAACCAAATGGTAATTAAATCTAAAAATCCGTTTACAAATCTATCAATACCAAATTTTGAACTTCCGTATTTTCTAGCTTGGTGAATTACTACTTTTTCGCCAATTTTAGCAAAGCCTGCATTTTTAGCTAAAACTGGAATGTAACGGTGCATTTCGCCCGAAACTTCAATGTTTTTAATAACTACGTTTTTGTAGGCTTTTAGTCCGCAATTGAAATCATTTAGTTTTACACCAGAAATTCTTCTTGCTGCCCAATTGAATAATTTTGATGGGATATTTTTAAACACAACTGAATCGTAGCGTTTTTTCTTCCAACCAGAAATTAAATCATAACCTTGATTTTGAACTAAATCATACAATTCTGGAATCTCATCTGGGCTGTCTTGTAAGTCGGCATCCATAGTAATTACTACATCTCCCAAAGCTTTTGCAAAACCAGCATGCAAGGCTTGACTTTTACCATAATTACGCAAAAACTTAATTCCTTTTATGTTAGAATTGTCTTTTTGTAAGTCTAAAATAGTTTGCCAAGACGCATCAGTACTACCATCATCTATAAACAATATTTCATAAGAAAAGTTATGACTAGTCATAACTTTCTCAATCCATTTAGATAATTCGGGTAACGATTCTTGTTCGTTTAATAAGGGAATTACTAGTGATATATTCATTTATTCGTTATATGTTGTTTTGGTTTTCATTATTGCGGCTACAATCATTCCAATTATTGAAGAGAATATAATAGAAAACGCACTTCCTTTAATAATATTTGCAATAGAATATTGATCATTTTCTTTAAGAGAAACAATTGCTTCTTTCATTGCTTCTTTTGGAGTATCAAATTTTTCCATGAACTCTACAGTTTTCTTAATTGTGATTTCTAAAATTTGTTCTTTAGCTGCTGGGTCGATAAAATTAAATAAAATGTAATTAAAAATATTTGCAATTACGATTCCAATAACACAATAAATAAAATAGGCCGTAAAAGCTTCTTTAAAGTTAATTACGCCACCCATTTCTTTTTTAGTAGTAGAAACAACATAAATCCCTAGTATTAAATAGAAAATTACCATTCCAAATCCAATATAAGAATTGGCAAATAAATTAATGTCAATTGCATACATTAGTACTGTTACTACAATTGAAATAATTCCTGAAATAACTCCAAATTTAATTCCGTTTTTTTTAATAGCTTCGTTCATGTTTTTTAGTTTTTAGTGAGTTTAATTTTTAGTTAGTTATTAGTAGATTTTTATATGAAATTGTTACACTGATTTTTGAACCACTTCAAAAACTTTACCATCTTCGAACTTTAAAGTTTTCGATGGATATTTTAATAACAAAGCATAATCATGAGTTGCCATGATAATTGTTTTACCATTGGCATTAATTTTTCTCAAAACTTCCATAATTTCAATACTTGTTTGTGGATCAAGATTTCCTGAAGGTTCGTCAGCTAAAATTAATTCAGGATCATTTAATAAAGCTCTTGCAATGGCAACACGTTGTTGTTCACCACCAGATAATTGATGTGGCATTTTAGTAGCAAAATTACCCATTCCAACTCGGTCTAAAACTTCTTGAATTTGATTGTTCATTTCAACAACGTCAACCCAACCTGTAGCTTTTAAAACAAATAGTAGATTTTCTTTAATATTTCGGTCAGATAATAATTTGAAATCTTGAAAAACGATTCCGATTTTTCGTCGCAAATACGGAATGTCATTTTCTTTAAGTGTGTTTAAATCGTAATCAACAATAGTTCCTTCGCCTTCTTTTAAAGGTAAATCGGCGTAAAGTACTTTCATAATACTACTTTTTCCAGAACCTGTTTTTCCAATAAAGTATAAAAATTCTCCTTTTTGGACTTCTAAATTAATATCAGATAATATTAAATTGTTTTCTTGATATATAGAAACGTTTTTTAATGATAAAATCGTTTGACTCATAATTACATAATTAATGTGTAAAAATATAAACATTTCACCGCTAAACAAAATTATTCAACTAAATAATTTCAATTACAATAATTAAGATAATTTTTGCGTTTATAGTCATATCGATTTGATATATTTGAAATCGAAATAAGCAAAAAGTTTGCTGAAGCAAACACCAATTAATTAAATCGATTCATATGTTACCATTAAAAATAGAATCTAAACATTTGAAACTTAAAAAGAATCCTACTATGAATATTTTAACGAAGATAACCTTGTTATTGCTTTTTGTTTCACAAAGTATTACTGCTCAGCAATCTGCGGTATATTCAGGTCAAAATCAAGATTATAATAAAGCGGTTCAATTATATAAAGATAATCAGTTTCAAGCTTCACAAATTTTATTTGATAAAGTAAAAAGTACTTCAACTTCTGAAGAAATTATATCTGATTGTGATTATTATATTGCTAATTGCGCGATAAAAACAAATCAACAAGGTGCAGACGCTTTGATGGAATCATTTATAGAAAATCATCCAACAAGTACAAAAAGAAATTCGGCTTACCTTGAAGTAGCACAATATTATTTTACTGAAGGAAACTATACGCAATCGTTAAAATGGTACGAAAATATTCACGAACCAGATTTATCTGCTGCTGATTTTGAAAAAGCGAATTTTCAACGTGGTTATGCTAATTTTTCAACTAAAAATAATAAAGAAGCTTCGAAGTATTTGAATAAAGTTGCAAATTCAAAAGAATACGGAAATCAAGCAAAATACTATTTAGGTTATTTGGCTTATGAAGGAGATAACTACGAAGAAGCTAATGAACTTTTCGGGCAAGTTTCTGATCAAGATAAGTACAAAGAAAAAATGGGTTACTTTCAGGCGGATATGAATTTCAAATTAGGAAATTTTCAAAAAGCTATAGATTTAGGTGAACCACAATTGAAAAAATCTACGGCTTTAGAAAAAAGTGAATTGTCTAAAATTATCGGAGAAAGTTATTTCAATTTAAAGAAATACGACAAAGCATTACCATATTTACAAGCATATAGAGGTAAAAACGGAAAATGGACGAATACCGATTATTACCAATTGGGTTACGCTTTTTACCAACAAAAAGATTACGAAAAAGCGATTACTCAATTCAACAAAATTATTGAAGGAAATGATTTTGTTGCTCAAAATGCCTATTATCATTTGGCAGAAAGTTATTTGAATACCGATAAAAAACAACAAGCTTTAAACGCTTTTAAAACGGCGTCAGAAATGACTTTTGATACTAAAATTCAAGAAGATGCTGCGTTGAATTATACGAAATTGAGTTATGAAATTGGAAATCCATACGTTTCTACACCAGAAATTTTAAAGTCGTTTATGGATAAATATCCAGCGAATCCAAATAATCAAGAATTGAAAAGCTTGTTGATTAATTCGTATATCACTTCTAAAAATTACACAGAAGCTTTGGTTTTATTGGAAAAAAATAAAACACCTGAAAACAAAGCAGCTTATCAAAAAGTAGCTTTTTACAGAGGTTTGGAAGTGTATACTGATGGAAAATACCAAGACGCTTATGTGTTATTCAAAAAATCATTAACGGAAAATAAAGACTCTAAAATTACGGCTCGTGCTACTTTTTGGAAAGGGGAATGTGAATATAGTTTAGATCAATTTTCTGAAGCCGTTTTAACCTACAAACAGTTTTTAAATAGTGCTTCTGCAAGTGCAACTCCAGAAAACAAAACAGTGAATTATAACTTAGCTTATGCTTATTTTAAAATTAAAGAATACGAAAATGCGATTCCATATTTCAATACTTATATTACGAATTCAAAAGACGATAAAAACCGATTAACAGATGCGTATTTAAGAATGGCAGATTGTAATTACATTTCGTCTAAATATTGGCCAGCAATGGACGCATATAATAAGGCAATTGAATTAAAATGTGTTGATGCTGATTATGCGGCTTTCCAAAAGGGAATGAGCTACGGATTTGTCAACAAAAACGACAAAAAAATTGAAGATTTAAACAAGTTTATTACAACGTATAAAACATCTCAATATATGGATGATGCGTTGTATGAATTGGCAAATACCTACACAGTTGAAGAGCAAAATGATAAAGCAATTTCAACATTTGATAACTTAATCAACAATCATAAAAACAGTGCCTATGTAGCTAAATCGATCTTAAAACAAGGTCTGATTTATTACAACACGGATAAAGATGATGCGGCAATTACGAAGTTTAAAAAAGTAGTAGCTGAATTCCCAAATTCTCCAGAATCTTTAGAAGCAGTTTCTACAGCAAAAAGTATTTATAAAGCGAACGGAAGAGTAGCAGAATATGCAGCTTGGGTAAAAACACTTTCTTTCGTAGAAGTTACGGATGCCGAGTTAGATAACGACATGTACGAATCGGCAGAAAAACAATATTTAACGAATAATCCTAAAAAAGCGGTTGAAGGTTTCACGAGTTATTTAGCGCAATTTCCGAACGGATTACATGCTTTAAAAGTGCATTTCTACTTAGCGCAATTGTATTTTGCTGATAAGTTAGAGAAAAACGCGATTTCACATTACGATTATGTAATTGGTCAAGCCCGAAACGAGTTTACAGAACAAGCTTTGGTTCGATTATCTGAAATTCATTTGAAAGATAAAAACTGTGATTTAGCGATTCCTGTTTTAAAACGATTAGAAACAGATGCAGAATATCCTCAAAACACCACTTTCGCACAATCGAATTTGATGAAGTGTTATTACGAGAAACAAGATTTTGCTAATTCTGAAATCTATTCTGATAAAGTATTAAAAAATCCGAAAATTGAAGATAAGATTAAAAGTGATGCACAAATTATCATTGCGCGTTCAGCTATAAAAACCAATAACGATGCAAAAGCGAAAGAAGCTTACGCGAAATTACAGAAAATAGCAAAAGGTGAATTAGCGGCGGAAGCGTTGTATTACGATGCGTATTTCAAAAATAAAGAAGGAAAATTTGAAGCTTCAAACAAAGCAGTTGAAAAATATTCAGCAACCTATTCAGGTTATAAATATTTCGGAGCGAAAAGTTTAGTCTTAATGGCGAAAAACTATTACGGATTAAAAGATAGTTTCCAGGCAACAGAAATTTTAAAAAGTATCATTGATAATTTTGGTGAGTTTCCAGATGTTGTGGCAGAATCTCAAACGGAATTAGATAAAATTAAAGCGGAAGAAGCAAAAACGAATTCATCAGTTACAAAGTAAGAGCCAAGTAAAAAGTAAAAAGAGTCAAGAATCATTGCGAACCTTGCGAAAACCTTTGCGTCTTTGCGGTTAAAAATATAAAACATGAAAAAAGTAATTTTTAGTATCATCGCCATTTCAGCTATTCAAGTTGGTTTTTCTCAAAAGAAAGACGAAAACATTGGTAGTGAAGTTGTAAATATTGTAAAACCTTACACGCCAACCATTTCTGATGCTTTTAAAGTAAAAGAAACGCCAGCCGTGGAAGAAGAAGTGGTGGAACCAAAAATCCCAATCAAATATCAAATATTTTCATTTCCAGTAGCGTCAACTTTTGTCCCTTCAAAAGGAAAAGCAGCTGATGTAGATAAAGAAGAGCAAGAAAAAGGATTTGCAAATTATGTTTCGCTTGGTGCTGGAAATTACGGAACAGTAAACGGTGAAATATTCTTAGCACATCAGTTGAGTAAAACCGATTATGTTGGTGGTTTGTTGCGTCACTTGTCGTCTCAAGGCGGCATAAAAGGTGTGGCTTTAGATGATAAATACTACACAACTGGTTTAGATTTTACTTATGGAAGCAGAACTAAAGACATGAATTGGAATGTCGATTTAGGTGTGAAAAATCAAGTGATTAATTGGTACGGATTACCAACAGAAAACATCACTTTTGACGAAGCTACAATCAATTCTACTGCAGAAATGCAAAGTTATAATACGATTTCACTTGGTGGAAGAATGGAATTTAACGACGGATTATTTAACGATGCTTCAATGCAATTCAAACGTTTTTCGGATAAATTTGGTTCAGGTGAAAACAGATTTTTTATAAAACCAGCTTTCGATTTTGAAGTGATGGATAGTAAAATCAGAGCGTCTTTCGTGGTGGATTATGTAGGTGGAAATTTCAAGAAAGATTATTATAATGTTGCCGAAATGAAATACAGCAATGTAATTTTCGGTGCAAAACCTAGTTTTTTATACCAACAAGATGATTTTTCTGTGCATTTAGGAGCGGGATTGTTTTACACGACTAATAAATTCAACGGAGCTTCTGATGGGAAATTCTTTGTATATCCAAATGTAAAAGCGTCATACCGATTAGTAGGCGATTTAATGATTGCTTACGCTGGTGCGGAAGGAAATTTGAAACAAAACTCGTATGCTGATTTTGTAGAAGGAAATCCGTTTGTGTCGCCAACTTTATTTATTGCACCAACTGATAATTCATATGATTTATATGTTGGAATGAAAGGGAAATTAGCCAATGCCGTTTCTTTTAATGTTCGTGGTGGAATTAATAACGAAAAAAATAAACCATTTTTTGTTTCGAATGTTTATGATGCAACAATTGTTGAAAAAGAAGGTTATCATTACGGAAATTCGTTTGATGTAGTGTACGATAACTTGAATACATTTAGTGTTTTCGGAGAAATTAAAGCCGATTTTTCTAAGAGTGCCTCATTCGCAATAAGCGGAACGTATAATAGTTTTAAAGTTAAAGATTTACAAGAAGCTTGGAATTTACCACAACTGAAAGTGGAGTCGACATTAAACATCGATTTTACACAAAAATGGTATGGTGGAATGCAATTATTCTTCGTAGGAGAAAGATTAGATTTAGTTACAAAACAAGAATTAATTTTCCCTTTACCTTCATTTGTACAAGAAAAAGTAACTTTAGATAGTTATTTCGATTTGAACGCAAATATTGGATACAAATACAATAAAAGACTGACTTTCTTTTTAAAAGGAAACAACTTAGCGAACCAACAATACCAACGTTGGGCGAATTTCCCAGTGCAAGGTGTTCAGGTTTTAGGTGGTGCGAGTTATAAGTTTGATTTTTAATTAGAGTAATTAAAAAGTGAATAAAATTATAATCTTATTACTATTTCCAGTAGTTATATTAGCACAAAACATTAAAGGAAAAGTTACCAATTCAAATAATGAACCTATTGCAGGAGCATCAGTTTATTTAGATGGAACCACAATTGGAACCACATCTGATTCTGAAGGTTTATTCGAAATTACAGCTAAGAATAAGTACAATACCTTCTTAATAGTTCGGTTTTTAGGTTACGAAGACATCATCGTTTCAAATCCATATGAAAAAGATTTCTATACTTTTATATTAGTTCAAAAAACGAATGAAATTGAAACTATTTTAATTGTTAAAGATGGTTTTACTAGAAAGCAAAAAATGCAATTGTTTAAAGAGCAATTTTTAGGAACCACAAAATATGGAAAAGGTTGTAAAATATTAAATGAAGATGCTATCGACTTTAGTTATGATTTAGATCGCTTTATTTTCACGGCAAGTAGTACAGAACCCATTAAAGTTGTAAATACTAATTTAGGTTATACTATAGATTTTGATTTGCATAATTTTTACGTGAAATTTAATTTTAAAACGATAAGATCTATACATCTTATTGAAAGTATGTATTTAGGAACTGCTAAATACACTGACATAAGTTCTGATGAAAAAACAATTAAAAGCAGAAGTGATGTTTATTTCGGATCTTCCATGCATTTTTTTAAAAGCATTATTGATAATTCTTGGTCTTCAGAAAATTTCCTTTTGTATGAAGGAAAATTTAGTGTAAATCCAAATCATTATTTTAAAGTTTTAGAAACAAATGGTTCGTTTGAAATTACAGTTTCGCCAACAATTAAACCAGAAGTAAATTTAGGAACTATTAAAACAAATGGTTTTTATGCCGATTTTGGGCTTTTATATGATAAAAAACGTCAATCTAGAGTGATTTTCAAGACAAAAACCTTTTTTATAGATAGTTTTGGAAATAACACACATCGAGATCAAATTATTTTTGGTGGTGATATCGGACAACAAAAAGTAGGGAATACGTTACCTTTGAATTTTGAACCGGAAATCATTGAAAAATAAAATTTGTTTATCCATTAATCCCAACAGATGCAAAACTTCAAACAAAAAACACTTTCTCAATACCAAACGTTACTTCAAGATAAAATAGATATTTATCAGGATTTAATTAATTCTTTGACTGAAGATGCGCAAAACGATGCCAAATCTTCAGCCGGTGATAAACATGAAACCACTTTGTCAAAACTACATATCGAACAAGAAAAAATTGCTAATAAACTAAAAGAAGCTTTAGAGCAACAAGCCATTTTAGCTAAATTAGATGTGGATCAAATTACTGATAATGTTGTTTTAGGAAGTTTAGTAAAAACCAATCATTTAACGGTTTTTGTTTGCACAGCTTTACCAAAAATCACAGTTGATAATATAGCTGTTTTTGCCATTTCTCCGCAATCACCTTTAGGAATTCAATTGATGCATAAAACCATTAATTCTGAGTTTCCGGTAAACAACGTGACTTACAAAATTCTTCAGATTTTATAATTGTAAGTAAACCTTCACTATTATTACATTTTAGTTCTTTATTTGTTTAAAATATCGATTTTTAGTTTAAAAATATAACCAAAATAACACATTTAGTTTTGTTAGTAAACTTTAAAATGCATTTTTGCTTTAATAAATAAATTTAATTAAAGGATTATGTGCGGGATATTAGCCATTATAGGAAAAGGTAAGGACGAAGAATTAGTAAGACAGTTATCAAAACGTATGAGTCATCGCGGACCAGATGAAAGCGATATTCATATTACAGAGAAAGGACATTTTTTAGCTCATGAACGTTTATCAATTGTCGATTTACACACAGGAAAACAACCTATTCAAGGAACTTCAACAGCTTGGATGGTGCATAATGGCGAAATATATAATCATCAAAAATTACGTAATACAGTTTTAAAAAATCATACGTTCAGAACCACTTCTGATTCGGAAGTGATTGTACATTTATATGAAGAATTTGGTTACGATTTCTGCAACCTTTTAGATGGAATGTTTGCTTTTGTAGTGATTGACGGTGACGATTATATTGCGGCTCGTGATCCACTAGGAATTAAGCCTTTATATTATGGAATTGATGAACGTGGTAGAAAGTATTTCTCTTCAGAAATGAAAACTATTGCCGACCAATGTGCAACATTTTCAACTTTTCCTCCAGGACATCTTTATACAGAAAAAACAGGTTTTGTAAAATATTATCATCCTGAATGGGAAGATGCTTCAAAAGCTGTAGAAGAAGTAGATTATAAAGAAATAAGAAAAAGATTAACGAAAGCAGTTAAAAAACGATTAATGGCTGATGTTCCATTTGGTGTTTTACTTTCTGGTGGATTGGATTCTTCTTTAACTTCTTCAATTGCTTGTCGATTATTAGAAGGAACTGGACAAAAAATACATTCGTTTTCAATTGGTTTGGATGAGAATTCGCCTGATACCAAAGCTGCAAGAAAAGTAGCTGAATTTATTGGAACGGAACATCACGAAATTCATTTTACAATTGAACAGGGAATTGAAATTTTAGAAAAATTAATTTGGCATTTAGAAACTTATGACGTAACTTCCATTCGTGCAAGTACACCAATGTATTTTTTATCTAAAGCAATTACAGAAAAAGGTATCAAAATGGTATTGTCTGGTGAAGGTGCTGATGAAGTTTTTGGCGGATATTTATATTTTAGAAATGCGCCAAGTGCTGCAGAATTTCAGCAAGAAACGATTGACAGAGTTCAAAAATTAGCTACAGCTGATTTATTACGTGCTGATAAATCAACAATGGCTCACGGATTAGAAGCTCGTGTTCCGTTTTTAGATAAAAAGTTTTTGGAATTGGCTATAAAAATAAAGCCAGAGGAAAAACAACCAAAAACATATGATGGTGTTGAAAAATATATTTTAAGAAAAGCGTTTGATACGCCAAAAAAACCTTATCTTCCAGATGAAGTTTTATGGCGACAAAAAGAACAATTTTCAGATGGTGTAGGTTATAACTGGATTGATACATTAATTGAGTATTGTACATCACAAGTTACGGATGCTGATTTTGAAACTGCAGCAAAGTTATTTCCATATAACACGCCAGCAACAAAAGAAGCCTTCTTTTACAGAAGAATTTTCCATAAATTCTATCCGCAAGATAGCGCTGCTGAAACGGTTAGAAAATGGATTCCAAAATGGCAAGTAAACCAAGATCCGAGTGGTAGAGCAAATGCAGCCCACGTTAAAGCTGATGTTTTAATCGCTTCGGAAACAGAAAAAGTATAATAGAAACAAGTTGTGTTGTGTTTATAGGGAGTGTCAAGATTTTTTTCTTGATGCTCTTTATTTTTATGAAAACAATCCTAAATAATGAAAAGAATGTTTCTATTAAGTAGTTAGACTAATCGAACTATAAATCTAAATTTTTAAAACCTCTAAATTTGAGTTCTAAGCAATTTTTTTATTTTTTGCCCTTTTGTTTCGAATCAAAAAAAATATCGAAATCTTATTTTTTATGGTTTTTAACGCATTTAAGGCAAAGTTTTCAGAAATTAACAAATGTTGATAACTTAAGAGTGTTTTAAATGAGTTTTTATTCCGATTTTTTAATCAATTGGTTATATTTGTTGATATAAAAATAGTTTATTAGAACAATTTATTATGAGTGAAGAAAATAAAAAAGGTAGTTATTCAGCAGATAGTATTCAGGCATTAGAAGGAATGGAGCATGTAAGAATGCGTCCATCTATGTATATTGGAGATACTGGTGTTAGAGGATTACATCATTTAGTTTATGAAGTTGTAGATAACTCAATCGATGAGGCGTTAGCTGGACATTGTGATACAATTCATGTTGCCATTAACGAAGACAATTCTGTTACAGTTGAAGATAACGGTCGTGGTATTCCAGTAGACATTCACAAAAAAGAAGGAATTTCTGCTTTAGAGGTTGTAATGACTAAAATTGGAGCAGGAGGAAAGTTCGATAAAGATTCGTATAAAGTTTCTGGAGGACTTCACGGAGTAGGGGTTTCGTGTGTAAATGCACTTTCTGATCACTTACGTGCTACAGTTCACAGAGATGGTAAAGTTTACGAGCAAGAATACGAAAAAGGAAAAAGTTTATATCCAGTAAAACAAATTGGAACAACGGAAAAAAGAGGAACAATTGTTACTTTCAAACCTGATGCTACAATTTTTACGCAAACTTTAGAATATTCTTACGATACGTTAGCTGCTCGTTTACGTGAATTATCATTCTTGAATAAAGGAATTACAATCACTTTAACAGATAAAAGACATTTAGCTGATGATGGAA
>JAZKHI010000113.1:0-18957 GCA_040385445.1 Bacteroidota bacterium
GATTAATTTTGAAATGTTTGGTTAAATGTTCAATTAATCCGAATTCGCCTAAACTAGCAATGCTGGTTGTTTTTTGATCTTTATTTTCTAACATGGAAATTTATTTTTTGCAAAGATAGCACTTTTATGTGCAACAAAAAACGGATGATTTCTTAATGAGATGTCGGTCAAATTAACATTTAAATAATGTTATTTCTAATTTCAATTAATATGATAATTTCAAATTTGCATCAGAAAAATAAGTAATTGAATTATAAAATGAAAATTGAACTAAGTCAAGATAAAAAATACTTTTGGTGGATGCTTTTTTATCAACTGCAATTAGTGTTGTTTTTTGTTTTGTTTATTTGGTTGATAGTAGTAATTTATTAAGATTAGGAGTGGTTATGTTAACTGAGTAATTCAATAGTGTTGTGGTTGTTGATTTGCTTTTCAAATTCATTTATAAAAACGATTTTAGTAGTTTGTCGTTATGAAATGAAGATGTTTGTAAAAGGTTGGATTTTCCAGCCTTTTTTTATTTGTCTAATTCTTTTAGTTTTTCGAAAATCAAATTGGTTTCATAGCCTTTACGAAGTAGGAAGTCGACGAATTTTTTATTTTTCTTTTGCCCTTTTCTTTCTTTGATAGCATCCCAGTTTTTTTCGGCAAGGTTATGAAAGTTTTCTAAGTATACTTCGTTAGGAAGTTCAAGTAAGGCTAAGTCGATATTTCTTTTAGAAATTTCTCGGAATTTTAACTCTTGAACAATTCTGATTTTGCCCCAACCTTTGTAGTTGTGTTTACCACGAGCAAAACTTTTGGCAAAACGTTCTTCGTCGATGTATTTGTTTTCGATAAGATGAATAATAATTTTCTCTTTTAGCACCGGAATTAGTGTCAAATTGCGAAGTTTTTGTTCCACTTCTTTATGACAACGGTCTTGGTAAGAACAATAAAATTCTAATTTTTTAATTATCTCATTTGTAGTAAGTTCAGTGTTTTTGGGCTTTTCCAATTTGTTAACAATTTATTCATGTAAATAATCTACAAAACCTGATTTAATTGTCATAATTTTGTATAAATTTGTCACCCTTTGTTTAAAAACGACTAAGGAATTGTAAAATTACGGAAAAAAAATTTAAATAAATCGTGTAGTTTTTTCTTTACAAGAAAGGCTATGCTAAAGTAGTAAAAAAACCCTAAATCATGAAAATAAGATTATTAATAGTAACTTTTTTGTTCTCATTTTGTTTTACAAATCATGTTTCTGCACAATTGCTACAATGGAATACTTTTGGGAATGCAGGAACTGAAACAACAGAACCAAGTGTTGCAAATGACCCTAATATATCAGCTGCTAATTTAACACAAGGTACTATAACAGCTGCAGCTAACGCTAATCGATTTGGAGGCTCTGGTTGGTTTAACACAGGGAATACTGCTGCAGGAAATACTATTGCAGAGGCTGTAGCAGGTAATGATTACATTCAGTTTGTTGTAACTCCTAATGCTGGTTTTTCGTTTACTCCAACTTCTTTTGTGTTTAATTGGGATAAATCTGGTACAGGTCCTCAAAATGTGGTATTGAGGTCTTCTGTAGATGGGTATACTGCAAATTTAGGCACAGTTGTTCCTACAGCAGCGATTGGAACACAGAATACAATAACAATTACTGGTTTAACTAACATAACAACAGCAACAACATTTAGACTTTATGGATACGGCGCAACTGGAACTGGAGGAACTGGAGGTTTTGACGTAGGAAGTAATGTTGTAAATGTTATTTTAAATGGTACAACAGCACCTACAGCTTCATCGCCAGAAATCAACATTCAAGGAAATAGCACTGATATAACAAGTGGTGATGCCATCCCAACAACAGCAGATCATACAGATTTTGGTTCAGTAAGTACAGCTTCAGGAACCATAGTAAGAACCTTTACAATTCAAAATACTGGAACGGCAAGTTTAAGTTTAACTGGAGCAAGTCCTTATGTAGTTATTTCAGGAACAAATGCTGCTGATTTTACAATTAATGTTATTCCTTCAAATAGTATCGCTGCTTCAGGAAGCACAACTTTTCAGGTAACATTCAATCCTTCTGCAGATGGTTTAAGAACAGCAACAATTAGCATTGCTAATAATGATAGTAATGAAAACCCATATACATTTGCCATTCAAGGAACTGGTATTAGCGCGCCAGTTATTACAAGTTTGTTAACCGCTTCGGGCACACAGGGTTCTGCTTTTACATATACTATTGTTGCAACGAATACACCTACAAGCTATAATGCAACTGGTTTACCTGCTGGATTGTCAATTAATACTACAACAGGTGTAATTTCAGGCACACCAACCGTTTCAGGAACTTTTAATGTGACAATTACAGCAACTAATGGAGTTGGTTCTGATAATCAAACATTAGTGATTACATTAGGTACTGGACCATGTTTAAGTGAAGCATTTGCAGTTAATGCTTTGCCGTCTGGATGGGTACAAACCAGTGTGAATTTTGTATCCAATAGAGCTGAATTTCAAACAGCTACTGGTCAATTGTCAACAATAGCGGTTAGTAACCCAGTTAGTTTAACTTTCACATTAGAAAGAACAGGAAGTACTGTTGCAAAAACAATGTTAGTTGAGGTTTCAACAACTGCACAAGGAGGAACCTACACTACAGTTGCTACTTATGATCATAGTAATACGACTTTGAGTGGAACTGTGAATTGTACTGTAGATTTATCAGCCTATACTTCGTTTTCAACTGTTTATATAAAATTTAGAAAAACAGGAGCTTCAACTGCAAGATGGGGCTTAGATGATATTCAAGTATTTTGTGGTGCACCATGTACACCTGCAACTATTACTGTAACACCTACTTCAGGTCCAGTAGGAACAGAAGTGACCATTACAGCATCTACAGGAAATTTAACAGGAGCTTCTGTTAGTTTTGGTGGAATTAATGCAACTATTGTTTCAAACAATGGAACACAAATGGTAGCGGTAGTTCCTAGCGGAGCAACAAGTGGAAATATTAAAGTAACAGATGCTCAACCTTGTGATGCAACAACGACTTTTACATTAATTTCTACAGATAATTCTTCATGTGAAGGGGCTTCGTCTACTACGGATTTAATTATTTATGATATTCACGACGAAAAAACCGGTTCGGGTGGATTTATAACACTTTATAATGGTACATCATCAACAGTTGATTTAACAAATTATAGTATTTGGAGAACAACTACTCATGATGACGGAAATGAGATTGATTATGCGAATTTAACAGGTACAATAGCTCCTGGAGCTTTGGGGATACTGAAAGTTTCTGTTGGTAGTTGCGGACCTGCATCAACAAATGGTACAATAGATGGTGGATTTAATGAAGATGACGGTCTTCAATTAAGAAATGCAGCCGGAACTGTAGTTATTGATGATGTTGACACTTACCCAACTGCGCCAGGTTATTACATGGTAAGAAATGCTGGGGCTTTAACTGCAAGACTATCTTATGTTGCTGCAGACTGGAGTACTACGCCTTTAATTGCTGGTGAATGTTATCCAAGCGCAGGCTTAACTCCTCCAAGTGGAGGAACACCACCAGTAGTTACTACTCATCCAGCATATTCACCATCATGTGGATCAACTGCAGCAGTGTTAAGCACAGTAGGAACGGAAGGTTTTGCTGGAGGTAATACTTTAGCTTATCAATGGTATTTTGCAGCGCCAGGTTCAGCAACTTGGACAATTGTAACAAATGGTGGTATTTATAGTGGAGCTACTTCAGCTTCTTTAAATATATCAGTGGTTACGGGTGTAATAAATTACCAATATTATTGTCAAATTAGAGAAAATTCTGCAACATGTTATGCGGCTTCAAATGCTATAAAAATTACAGATACTAGTGCTTCTACTTGGAATGGATCAACTTGGGTTGGTGGTACACCAACATTAACTAAAGCTGCAATTATTGACGGAACTTATGTGACAGCAACAAATGGCGACTTTAGCTGTTGTAGTTTAACTGTTAACGGAACTAGAAGTTTAACTATTTCTTCAGGAGGTTTTGTTGAAGTACAAAATAATATTACAAACAACGGAACTTTAGATGTTTTAAATAATGGTTCGTTAGTACAAATTAATGATGCGGGTGTAAACACAGGAAATATTAGATATTATAGAACAGCAAATATCAGAAAACAAGATTATGTATATTGGTCTGCGCCAGTTGCTAATTTCGCAAGTAATGCCGTTTCTCCAGGAACTAATTTAGGATACCAATATAAATGGTTGCCAACAACTGGCGGTACAAATAATTTTGGAAATTGGACATTGGTCAATGAAACTATGGTTTTAGGAAGAGGTTATTGTTTACGTGGTCCAGATACATTTTCACTTTCTGCTTTAACAAATTATACAGCTACTTTCGATGGTGTGCCAAACAATGGTGTAGTAACAATACCGATTAGCAGAGGAACTTGGAATGGCGGAACATATTCAACAGGTGTTTCTTCAACTTTAGGAACTAATGAAGATGACAACTGGAATTTAGTTGGAAACCCATATCCATCTGCAATTCATGCAATTAATTTCTTAACATTGAATACAAATATTGCTGGTTTTGTGAATATTTGGACGCATGGAACATTGCCTTCAAATTCAATTTCAGACCCGTTTTATAATGACTATGCTTATAATTATACTCCTGGCGATTATATAACATATAATGCAGCTGGAGCCTCAAGTGGACCAGGTGTGTTTAATGGTAGAATTGCTGGTGGACAAGGTTTCTTCGTGTCAATGCTTCACACTTCTGCAGCAACAACAGAGAATCTAATTTTCAATAATTCATTAAGAAATAAAGTACATAACAACAGTCAGTTTTATAGAACTTCTACTGAGAATAATGCAAATTCAGAAGAATTAGAAAAACATAGAATTTGGTTCGATTTAGTATCTCCTTCAGGAACTAGTGTGAGGTCATTATTAGGTTATGTTGAAAATGCTACCAATGGAGAAGACAGATTATTTGATGCTTTTTCAAATGAAAAATTGTCTTTCAATATTTTCTCTCAAATTGAAGATAAACAGATGTTAATTCAAGGTAGAACACTTCCTTTTGATAATAATGATAGAGTTAATATTGGAGTTAATATTCCGCAAGAAGGATTATACAAAATAGCCCTGAGTTCTTTAGATGGATTGTTTTTAGATGCAAATCAAAAAATCTATTTAGAAGATAAAATATTGAACGTAATTTATGATTTAAAAGCTGCTCCATATTCATTTATGGGTAGTAAAGGAATAATTAAAGACAGGTTTGTTATTCGCTATACAAACGGAACAGTTTTAGCTAACGAAACATTTGATGCTACTAGCAATGTTGTAGTAATTTCAAATCAAGAATTAAGCGTGATTTCTACAAAAGAAAAAATGGCAAATATTATTGTTTTTGATGTTTTAGGAAGAAAACTATTTGAAGGGAAAGATATTAATACGAATAATTTTATCTTACCAATTAGTAAGCGAAATGCACCCTTATTTATTGAAATAAATTTAGAAAACGGAACTAAAATAAACAGAAAAACAGTTTATTAATAAATTATATGTATAGAATTAATAAAAAGGAGTGATTTTTATCACTCCTTTTTTGTTTTTACAGAAAAAAATGCATAAGTTTGGTGACTTAACCCTAAACTAAAAAAATGAAAAAAAATTTACTTTTTTTATTTATGTTTTTTTCTGCGGTAGTATTTTCGCAAAAAAAAATAAGTTGGTCAGAAGTTGATAAATTAACGATTAATTCTTCTGAAAAAACTAGACGATCTACATTACCAATAGAATATAAACTGTATAAGTTTGATTACGAATCATTTATACAAATATTAGTCAATGTACCACAAAGAGATACTTTTACAGGTGTTTCAAATGTAATAGTTTCAATGCCACATCCAAGTGGAGAAATTGTAGAATATAGAATTCTAGAAGCTTCTACCTTTGAACCTACTTTACAAGAAAGATTTTCAGAAATTAGGTCGTTTGTTGGTCAAGGTGTAAAAAATGCTGGAGACGTAATTCGTTTCAGTGTTTCTCCATACAATGGAATTAGTGCCATGGTTCGTTCTGTTGAATCAGGTGAAACATTCTTTATTGATCCATTTTCTGCGGATTATAAAACAGTTATTGCTTTTGAAAAATCAAAATCCACAAAACAAGCTGGTTTTATTTGTTCTACTGAAGATGCCGTAAGAGAATTTGGTCCTACTTTAGGAAAAGAAAATGTTAATCAAATTTTAAATAATGCAGATGATGCTAAACTAAGAAGATTTAGAATGGCACAATCTTGTACAGCTGAATATTCAAATTATTTTGGTGCAACAAGTGCGGCGCAAGTTAATTTAGTATTAGCGGCTTTTAATGCAACATATACAAGATGTAATGCTATTTTTGAAATGGATTTCAATTGTACGATGCAGTTAATAGCAAATACAGCAGATGTGATTTATTATGATGCCGCAACTGATCCTTATTCAGATGGCGCTACGGGTTCTGGTGGAGCTTGGAATAATGAATTAGGAAATACATTACAAACGTTTATTGGAAATGGTAATTATGATATTGGACACTTATTTGGTGCTTCTGGTGGTGGTGGAAATGCTGGTTGTATC
The DNA here is from genome assembly GCA_040385445.1 of Bacteroidota bacterium. Lineage (GTDB taxonomy): Bacteria > Bacteroidota > Bacteroidia > Flavobacteriales > Flavobacteriaceae > Flavobacterium. Next base: position 6,651 of record JAZKHI010000113.1, read on the forward strand.
GGATGTGTTTGTTCAGCAGATAACTCAAAAGGTAGAGGATTTACTTCGCCTGGAGATAATATTCCAGAAGGTGATTATTTTGATATTGATTATGTTGCTCACGAAATTGGTCATCAATTAGGAGGAAATCATACTTTTTCTCATAGTGCAGAAAATAATGCGGTTAATATGGAACCAGGTTCTGGTGTAACCATTATGGGTTATGCTGGTATTACTGGCGCTACGGATGTTGCAGCTCATTCTATAGCTATTTTTCACGCAGGAACAATTCAACAAATTACAAATAATATTAAAGGAAAATCTTGTCCAGTAATTGTAGATATTGCAAATGCAGTTCCAGTACCTTCTGCTCCAGCTACTAAAACATTACCAATTGGTACTGCTTTTAAATTAATAGGAACCGCTACAGATGCAAATGCTGGTGATATTTTGTCATATTGCTGGGAACAATTTGACGATGCAACAACAGTTGGGGCTGCAGCATCTTATCCTTCAGGAACAAAAACAAACGGAGCGAACTTCCGTTCGTACATGCCAGAAAATAGCGGAACTAGATATTTTCCAAAATTATCGGGTCATTTAGCAAATGGAGTGGCTGGTAATCAATGGGAAATTGTTCCAACAATTGATAGAACATTAAATTTTAGAATGACGGTTAGAGATAATAGACCAGGTGGAGGAAATAACGAAAGCGCTAATACTGCTGTTACTTTTGTAGCTAATAGAGGGCCTTTTACCATTACTTCTCAAAATACTGCCGGAATTAATTACACTCAAGGTTCTACACAAACCGTTACTTGGGCTGTTAATAACACTCAATTAATGACTGGAGCAGCCAATGTAAATATTAAATTGTCTACAGATGGTGGATTAACTTATCCTACAACTTTATTAGCAAATACGCCTAACGATGGAACTCAAACAGTTACTATTCCTAATGTTTTTGCTCCATATTGTAGAATTTTAATTGAGCCAACAGCTAATGATTTTTATGCCATTAACACTTCAGATTTTGCAATTGGTTATTCGGTTTCAACAATTTGTACAGATTATACAAGAACGTTAACAACAGGAAATATAATCACAGCTCAATCACCATTAGCTTACCAAAATTTTGCTATTAATGTTCCAGACAATGTTGTCATTACAGATGTAAATGTTACTGGGAATGTTACTCATTCAAGAAGAGTTCAGCTTTATGCCGCGGTTAATAGTCCAGCAGGAACATTTGTGCCTCTATTCCAAGAAGGTGGATGTGGAAATGGAAATATTCAAGATTTAGTTGGAACTTTCGATTCTGAATCTGTAAATGCTGCCGCTTGTAATTTTGGTGGTGACACTACAATGAGACCAGTTGGTGATTTAACGGTTTTAAACGGACAAAGTTCATTAGGAAACTGGTTATTTAGAGTTGCCGATGTAACCGCAGATACAAGAGATGGGGTTTTAAATAGTTTTACTATTAGAATTTGTCATAGACAAATTGTAGAAACTCCAGTTGCTTGCGGAACTATCACATCAACTTGGAATGGTTCAGCTTGGTCTAATGGTGTGCCTGTAAGAAACGTTGCCGCAATTTTTGCTGGTAATTATACGTCAACTGCAGATTTAGAAGCGTGTTCAGTTACAGTAAACACTGGAGCTAATGTTACAATTGCTTCAGGACATACTTTAATTGTTGGTGGTAGCGTAACGGTAAACGGAACAGGAACATTAACAATTAATAACAATGCAGCTTTACGTCAAATTGATGGTAATGCTGTAAATACAGGAAATATTATAGTTAGAAGAAATTCAGCAGGTATGGTTCGTTTAGATTATACTGCATGGTCTTCTCCGGTTTCAGGACAACAATTACAAGCGTTTTCTCCAAATACTATTTCAACTCGTTTTTATGAATATTTATACACAGGAACAACTACACCAACGGCTTATCAATCAGTTGCTTCAACTACAAATTTCCTAGAAGGAAAAGGATATATGATTAGAGCAGCAAACGATTGGCCAGTAACTTCAACTGTGTTTAATGGGCAATTTACAGGAGTTCCTTTCAATGGAGATTCTACTATAAGTTTAGGAAGAGGATTTAATTTATTAGGAAATCCTTATGCTTCTCCAATGAACGCAACAAAATTTTTAGATGATAACCCATCAACTGTTGGAGCCTTATATTTTTGGACTCATACAGTAGCAGCTGTTGGAGGTGTTTACCCAGTAAATAATTATGCTTCATTTACTAAACTTGGAGGTACAGCTTCTGCCGCTGGAGGAGCTATTCCTAACGGAACAATTCAAACAGGTCAAGGTTTCTTTGTAAGAGCATTTGATTTTGGAACTGCAAATTTCACTAACTTACAAAGAGTTAATGCGTCAGTTTCTACTCAATTTTTCAGAAATGATTTAGCTCAAGAAATTACAAATACATCTGAATCACATAGAATTTGGTTGAATTTAAATGATGACACAAATAGCTACAATCAAATCTTAGTCGGTTACATAAATGGTGCTACAAATGGACTTGATCATGCGATTGACGGAGAAATGTTAGATAAAAATAATACGATGTTATATAACATAATCAATGATGCAGAATATGTGATTCAAGGTAAAGGATTACCATTTGCAGATACTGATGAAATTGCTTTAGGATTGAAAGCAACAACTGCAGGAAATTATTCTATTTCATTGGAAAATGTTGATGGATTGTTTACTTCTCAAAATGTTTACATTAAAGATAATGTGACAAATATTATTCATGATATCAAACAAACACCTTATGCATTTACAACTTCTAATGGTGTGTTTAATGATAGATTTAAAGTAGTATTTACAAATGCAATATTATCAAATGACACATTGGTTTCAGATGAAAGTGTTGTTTTGTTCACTCAAAATGAAGAATTAAAAATTAATGCTTCTCAAGAAATTGCAAAAGTTGAAATTTACGATGTATTAGGAAGAAACATTTACAACAATGAGAATGTAAATGATAAAGTTCTAAGCATTGCATCAATTGCAAATAGAAATCAAGCGTTATTAGTAAAAATTACTTTTAGAACTGGACAAACTATTACTAAGAAAGTGATTAAATAAATTATACTTAGTTTAAAATTTAAATCTCGATTCTGAAGTTTTTCGGAATCGAGATTTTTTATATAAAGCAATTAATCCCGCTTTTTGCTTTTCAGAATCGAATTTTTTATATATTTGAGAACTCAAAAACCCAAATTATCCTACAATGAAAACAAACCTACTTTATTTGTTTATGTTTTTTGTAACATATTCATTTAGCCAAGAAAATAAAAAAGTACTTTCTCTTGAAAAAAACAAAGTCGAAAGAAAAGACAATGCTGTAAAAGAATTTTCAAAAAAATTGAATGAGGCTAGAGCTTTTCAGCTAGCTGGAGTTATTAGATGTGCTTCAACAGAACATAATAGAAGTCTTCAACAAAGCAAACTTGCACCTAGTGATGAAGAATTTGAAAAATGGTTAGCGCCTAAAGTTGCAGAAATCAAAAATAAAAGAAATCAAAGAGCTTTACCAACAACTATTGTAATTCCAGTCGTAATTCACATTGTTCACAATGGTGATGCGGTTGGAACTAATGAAAACATCTCACTTGCTCAAGCCCTTTCACAAATTCAAGTATTTAATGAGGATTTCGGTAAATTGCCTGGAACTCCTGGTGATGGTGCTGGTGTTGATACAGGTATTCAATTTTGTTTGGCTCAAATTGACCCAAATGGAGTGGCTACTAATGGAGTTGTAAGACATAATTTAGGAATAGCTGCATTAGGTTCTGCACAAGTAGAAGCAGCTAAAGCAAGTACAATTTGGGATCCAACTAAATATTTAAATATGTGGACTTTCAATTTTGGAGGAGACTTAGCAGGAATTTTAGGTTATGCACAATTCCCTACAGGTTCAGGACTTGCTGGTATGCCAGCAGGTGATTGTGTAGACGATTCTGGAAGTGGCGCTTCAACTGATGGAGTAGTTTGTGCTTATACAACATGGGGTTCTAGTTCATATGCTGCAGGATCTTACGGCGCACCATATGATAAAGGAAGAACAATGACGCACGAAGTTGGACACATGTTTGGTTTACGTCATATTTGGGGTGATGATGCATGTCCTACTTCAGGAGGTAATGTATATACAAATGAAGATTTTTGTGCAGACACACCAGCAGCAGCAGCAGCAAATTTTGGTTGTCCTGCCAATAGAAATACTTGTACTGGAATTGCAGGAAATGATATGATTCAAAATTATATGGATTATACAGACGATACTTGTATGAGTATTTTTACGCAAGATCAAAAAGATAGAATGCTTGCTGTTTTAATGAATTCACCAAGAAGAGACGATTTATTAGTTTCTACAGTTTGTTCTTCGCCAGTTTTAACTCCTTTCATACAATTTAAAAGACAAGATTGTGATTTTAGACCTGTAAACGAAGTTAATGAAGGCAGTAATTGTGCTGGATATACGGAATTTACAATAGTTTTAGATATAGACAAAGCACCTTCAGCTAATGCTACTGTTACTTTTGCAATTGACGGAACTTCTGTTGCAAATGCAGCTGATGTTCAAATTATGACTCCAACAGTAACTTTTCCAACGGGTTCAACAGCTGATCAAAACTTAGTGATTAGAGTTTTACATGATGGTATTGTTGAAACAGATGAAGATTTAATTGTTTCGTTTACAGTAAATGCTAATGGTGGAAATGCGGTAATTAATCCAAATGGAAATACGTTTACTTTAAAAGTATTAAATGATGATAGTGCACCAATATTAGTACAAAACTATAATGCTATTGACGAAGATTGTTCAGATTTATCAGATTGGCAGAATTTAGATACCGATGGTGATACAAAAAAATGGGGAACTTTTACTGGTTTACAAGGATTTGGTACTGCACCAAATACTTTAACTAATACTTGGGCTTTTTCTGAAAAGAGAATTGGATATTTTGGTGGAACTGTAACTACGGCTAATCCAAATAATTATTTAATTAGTAAGCAAATTAAACTTCCAGTAGGGACAACTTCTATCAGTTTGTCTTACATTGTAGGCGCTTATGATGATGGTGGACCAACTAGAAATGCGGGTAATTTTAGTGTATACTTTACAACTAGTATTGCCAATGAAGCAGCTATATTGGCTGGAACTTTAATTCAAGCGAATTTGGTTATCAATGAAGGCACAACGCAGTTGAATACACATAACTTAATGACAACTCCAAATTTAATGGGGCAAACTGGTTATTTGGTTTTTAGACACAATAATACTTCTGCTACTAATATTGGATTATTAATCTTAGATTCAGTTAAGATTGCAGTTTTAAAAAATACGTTAGTTCAAACTGAAATTAATACTCCAACTAGATATGATGCTTCATTGAATTATTCTGGAAGTATGTATGGTTATGATGATATAACAGACAATGTTATCGGATCAATAACAAATAACACCACTACAAATTATGGTTGTACATCTATTGAAGTAAACAGAAGTCAAACTTCAGTTGGTGCTGGTTCAGCTTCATTTATTGATACAAATGCAGCTAATAGAATAATGCCAAAAACATATAATGTAACTGCTGCAAATGATACAGCTACTGGTAATTATACAATCACATTATATTGTACTGCTGCTGAAGTTGCTGCTTGGGAAGCTGCAACTGGAAAATCGAGAACGGCTTTACAAATAATTAAAGTAATTAATAACCCGATTTCAACAATCAATGCGTCTAATTATACGAATTATTCAATTGAAGAGAAACCAGCAACTATTGGAGCATTTGGAACAAATATAACTTTCACAGCTACTTTCAATACAAATATGTCTGGTGGTTATGCAATTGGTCCAAAAACTGGAATTGTTTGTGGTGATTTAACGTCAACATGGAATGGTTCAGCGTGGTCAAATGGAACGCCAGGAAAAGTAACTGCTGTTACTTTTGCAGGAAATTATTCGTCTACATCTGATTTAGATGCTTGTTCGGTAACAATTAATACTGGTGTGAACGTAACGTTTAATGCCGGACACACTTTAATTTCTGGAAATGCTGTTACAGTTACCGGAACAGGAACTTTAACCATTAACAACAATGCTGCTTTAAGACAAATTAATGCCGCTGCAAATACTGGAAATATTATTGTTAGAAGAAATTCTACAGGAATGGTTAAATTAGACTATACTGCTTGGTCTTCTCCAGTTTCAGGACAACAATTACAAGCGTTTTCTCCAAATACCTTACCAAACAGATTTTATGAATATTTATTTACTGGTACAACTACACCAACAGCATATCAATCTGTAACCGCTACAACAAACTTTGTTGCTGGAAAAGGATATATGATTAGAGCTGCTGATAACTGGCCATTAACATCTACGGTGTTTAACGGACAATTTGGTGGTGTGCCAACAAACGGAAATGTTTCTCAATCAGTTGGAATTGGATATAATTTATTAGGAAATCCGTACGCTTCTCCAATGTCGGCAAATTTATTCTTAGGAGCAAATGCTTCAATTGGAACATTATATTTCTGGACACACACTGTTCCGGCAAGTGGTGGAATTTATCCAGTTAATAATTATGCGTCTTATACTACTTTAGGAGGAACTGCTTCTGCGGCTGGTGGTGCTATTCCAAATGGAACAATTCAAACAGGTCAAGGTTTCTTTGTAAGAGCAACAGCGGCTGGAAACGCAAACTTCACGAATGCACAAAGAGTTAACGCATCTGTAAGTACACAATTTTATAGAACTGCTCAAAATGTTACAACATCAGAAGATGATGAAAAACATAGAATTTGGTTAAACTTAAATGATGATGCTAATAACTATAATCAGATTTTATTAGGTTATACAAATGGTGCAACTAATGGAGTTGATAATGCTATTGATGGAGAGGTTTTAGATAAAGACAACACCATGTTATATAACGTAATCAATGACTCAGAATTTGTAATTCAAGGTAAAGGTTTACCATTTGCAGATACTGATGAAATTGCTTTAGGTTTGAAAGCAAGTACAGCAGGAAACTATTCAATTGCATTAGAAAATGTTGATGGATTGTTTACGTCTCAAAATATATATATTAAAGATAATGTAACTAACATAATTCATGATATCAAACAAACACCTTACTTGTTTACAACTACTGATGGTGTATTTAATGATAGATTTAAAGTAGTATTTACAAACGCAGCTTTGTCAAATGATACTTTTGTTTCAGATGATAGTGTTGTTGTATTCACTCAAAATGAAGAATTAAAAATTAATGCTTCTCAAGAAATTGCAAAAGTTGAAATTTACGATGTTTTAGGAAGAAACATTTACAACAATAATAAAGTAAATGATAAAGTACTAAATATTACATCAATTGCTAATAGAAACCAAGCATTAATAGTAAAAATTACTTTTACAACAGGGCAAACAATTGCTAAGAAAGTGATTAAATAAAGTATACTTAGTTTAAAACTTAAATCTCGATTCTGATATTTTTCGGAATCGAGATTTTTGTTTATGGCGCTTTATCGATTTTTTTTGTTATTTATCGACTTTTTTTATATATTTGATAATGTTTTAACCCAAAAAACTACCAAATAATGAAAAAAAACCTACTTTTTTTGCTAATAATTTTTTGCTCAATTGTTACTGCACAAAATAAAACAAATGCTTGGACAGAAGTTAATTCTATAAAAAAGAATGAGTCCGTTACAATTATTAAACCAATACTTCCAGTAAAATTTAAAGTATTTGAGTTTAACTACGATGAGTTTATTAAACAATTAACAAACGTTCCACAAAGAGACACTTTCTTTGGAAAATCTAATGTTATTATTTCCATTCCCCATCCCAATGGAACTATTGAACAATATAGAATTTTAGAAGCTTCAACTTTCGAACCTGAATTGCAAGCTGCATATCCTGAAATCCGCTCATTCGCTGGTCAAGGTGTTGATGACCCTTCAAATACGCTTAGATTTTCAATTTCACCATACAATGGAATTAGCGCAATAGTTCGTTCTGCTTCTGAAGAAACTACATTTATCATTGATCCTTTTACAAGTGATTATAAAAATTTTATTATTTACGATAAAAAATATTCTGGGGCAAATTCAGATTTTAAATGTTCAACTGAAGAAACTTCAATTAGAGAATTTGGTCCAACTTTAAAAAACAATGAAAATCAAATTTTAAATAATGCAGACGACGGAACTTTAAGAAGATTTAGATTGGCTTTATCTTGTACTGGTGAATATGCTGTTTATCATGGAGGAACTTTAGCTGCAGTTAATGCAGCATTTAATGCCACAATGACTCGTGTTAACGGAATCTTTGAAATGGATTTCAATACAACAATGGTAATTGTAGCAACAAATAATAATGTGGTTTACTTAAATGCGGGTTCAGATCCATATTCAACATCTGGAAGTTATAATACAGAAGTACAAGCTACAATAACAGCCCAAATTGGAGCTGCAAATTACGATATCGGCCATTTAGTTGCAGCTAATGGAAACAATGGAAACGCGGGTTGTATTGGCTGTATTTGTGGCACTGCAAAAGGAAGTGGTTTTACAACATGTGTAACTCCTATTGGTGATAATTTTGATATTGACTTTGTGGCTCATGAAATGGGACATCAATATGGAGGTAACCATACATTTACCTTTAGTACAGAAAACAATGCAGTAAATGTTGAACCAGGTTCTGGGATAACAGTTATGGGCTATGCTGGAATTACTGGCGCAACTGATGTTGCTCCACATTCGGTTCCGTTTTTTCATGCCGCTTCAATTCAACAAATTACAAATAATATTAAAACAAAAGTTTGTCAAGTTAATGTTGCTACAGGAAATGCAATTCCAGTACCTGTTGCGGTTGCAACAAAAACATTACCTAAAGGAACGGCTTTTAAGCTTATAGGAACGGCTACAGATGTAAATGCTTCTGATTTACTTTCTTATTGTTGGGAACAAAATAACGATTCTGGTACTGTAGGAACAGCTGCATCAACTTATCCATCTGCAACTACAAGTACGGTAAACTTTAGATCATTTATGCCTAAAGCTAATGGCATTAGAATGATTCCTAATCTACAAGATCATATAACAAATGGTTTAAATGGTAATAAATGGGAAATTATTCCAGCTCCAACAGCCGCTAATAGAGTTGTTAACTTTAGATTGACTGTAAGAGATAACAGACCAGGTGGTGGAAATAACGAAAGCGTAAATACAGCCGTTACTTTTGATTTTACTAAAGGACCATTTACAATAAGCACTCAAAATGTTGCCGGAATAAATTATGTTCAAGGCTCAATTCAAATAGTAAGTTGGACAGTAAACGGTACAAATACTATGACTGGTTCTGCGAATGTAAATATAAAACTATCTACAGACGGAGGTTATACTTATCCAATAACTATATTAGCAAACACTCCAAATGATGGAACTGAAAATATTACAATCCCTAATGTTTTTGCTGCGAATTGTAGAATCTTAATTGAACCAACTGGAAATGATTTTTATGCCATAAATACAACAAATTTTGCTATTGGTTATGCAGTTACTCAAACTTGTACTTCATATACAGTTACGCCAAACTTTACAATTCCTGAATCTGAAGTAACTGTCGATGTGCCTATTACGGTAAATGATAGTTATACAATTTCTGATATTAATGTTACAACTGCTATTACGCATCCAAGAAGAAGTCAATTAAGAGTGACTTTAAGAAAGGCAACACAAAGTGTGTATGATGAAAGATTTTTATTTAAAGGTGGAGCATGTGGAAATGCAATCACAAATTTAAATGGAACATTTGATGATGAATCAGTTACTGCTGCTGGTTGTGGAGCTACAAATAATTTTGGCAACATGAAACCTTATGATTTAATGACCACATTTGATGGTTTAAATTCTCAAGGTGTTTGGTATTTAGGAATTCGAGACGCAACGGTTGATGCTAATGATGGGGTTTTAAATAGTTATACACTTAATATTTGTAGAAATACACTTGTAGAAACTCCAGTAGCTTGTGGAACAATTACAACAACTTGGAACGGAACGGCTTGGTCTAATGGAGCACCTGTAAGAAATGTAGCGGTTACTTTTGCTGGAAATTACTCTTCAACTTCAGACATAGAAGCTTGTTCGGTTACAATTGCAACAGGAGCTACTGTAACATTTAATGCTGGACATACTTTAGTTGTTGGAGGAGCAGTTTCGGTAAATGGAACAGGAAGTTTAGTGATTAATAATAATGCCGCTTTACGTCAAATTGATGAAGCTGCTATTAATACTGGAAATATTATTGTGAAAAGAAATTCAGCGCCAATGGTTCGTTTGGATTATACGGCTTGGTCATCTCCAGTTTCTGGACAACAATTACAAGCCTTTTCACCAAATACTTTGGCAACTCGTTTCTATCAATATTTATATACAGGAACAACAACACCAACGGCTTATCAAGCTGTATCTGCTACAACAAACTTTGCCGCAGGTAAAGGATATATGATTAGAGCAGCTAATGATTGGCCATTAACAGCTACAACTTTTAATGGTCAATATTCTGGTGTTCCACTAAATGGTAATTTTACAATTAGTGTTGGAAGAGGATACAATTTATTAGGTAATCCGTACGCTTCACCAATTGATGGAGCAAAATTTATTAATGATAATTCATCTGCAATAGGAACATTATATTTTTGGACACATACTGCGCCTGCAAGTGGAGGTGTTTATCCAACAAATAATTATGCGTCATATACATTACTTGGTGGTACAGCTTCTGCATCTGGTGGCGCTGTTCCAAATGGAACAATTCAAACCGGTCAAGGTTTCTTTGTGAGAACTTTTGATTTTAGTGCGGCAAATTTTAAAAACTCGCAAAGAGTTAACGCTTCAGTTTCTACTCAATTTTTTAGAAATGCTGAAAATGTTGCAACAACTTCTGAATCAGATAAACACAGAATTTGGTTAAACTTAAATGATACTGAAAATAATTATAATCAAATTTTGGTTGGTTACGTAAATGGCGCAACAAATGGAATTGATAATACAATTGATGGTGAAGTTTTAGATAAAAGCAAAACGATGTTATATAATCTAATTGACGATTCAGAATATGTGATACAAGGAAAAGGCTTGCCATTTGCAGATACAGACGAAATTGCTTTAGGATTAAAAGCTACAACTGCTGGAACTTATTCTATTTCTTTAGAAAATGTAGATGGATTATTTGCTAATCAAGATGTTTATATTAAAGATAATGTAACAAACATTGTTCATGATATTAAACAAACACCCTATTCTTTCAGTACTATTGATGGAGTATTTAATGATCGTTTTAAAATAGTTTTTGCAAATTCAGCACTATCAAATGAAACTTTTGTTTCTGATGAAAGCATAGTAGTATTTACTCAAAATGAAGAATTAAAAATTAATGCTTCGCAGGAAATTGCAACGGTTGAAGTTTTTGATATGTTAGGAAGAAACATCTACAACAATTCAAAAGTAAATGATAAAACACTAAACATTTCATCAATCGCGAATAGAAACCAAGCCTTATTGGTAAAAATTACTTTAACATCAGGACAATCAGTTGCTAAAAAAGTAATTAAATAAGTACAAGAAATTTAATTTTAAATCTCGATTCTGATATTTTTCGGAATCGAGATTTTTTTATACTTAAAAATATCATAACAATTTTTAAACTTCAAAGGGAATAACTATCTTTGCCGCTTATTTAAAACAAAGAAAATGAGTAAATTGGTAATTGTAGGAACGGTAGCTTTTGATGCTATTGAAACACCTTTTGGAAAAACAGATAAAATTTTAGGTGGAGCGGCAACATATATAGGTTTGTCTGCGTCTTTTTTTAATGTTGATTCGGCAATTGTATCTGTAGTTGGTGAAGATTTTCCACAAGAACATTTAGATTTATTATCAGATAGAAACATAAACATTGAAGGAATTGAAATCGTAAAAGGTGGAAAAACTTTCTTTTGGAGTGGAAAATACCATAACGACATGAATTCTCGTGATACGTTAGCTACTGAGTTAAATGTATTAGCAGATTTTAATCCTGTGGTTCCACAAGCATATAAAGATGCTGCAGTTGTTATGTTAGGAAACTTACATCCAATTGTACAATCTTCAGTATTGGACCAAATGACTACAAAACCAAAGTTAGTCGTTTTAGATACTATGAATTTCTGGATGGATTGTGCTTTACCAGAATTATTAGACGTAATCAAACGTGTAGACGTAATTACAATTAATGATG
>JAZKHI010000114.1:0-7216 GCA_040385445.1 Bacteroidota bacterium
ATTTTGCCAACTTATTCCAAGTGAATCAAGGTTTAATTTCTGAAGAAGATTTCTATAAAAGAATGGCTGGTAAAATTGAAGAAGCTAGCGCGATGAATGACAAAATGAGTTTTACTAAAATGAGTAAAAACGTTTTGCAACCACCATATAAAGATCAATACTTAAACGTTTATCAAAAAGGAGCATTAATTGCTATGTGTATTGATATTCAAATGAGAGAATTAAGCAATGGACAAAGAGGGATTTTAAGTTTAATGCAAGATTTATCAAACGAATTTGGAAGCAACAAACCATTTAAAGATGAAGAATTATTCGCTACAATTACTAGAATTACTTATCCACAAATTGGTGAGTTTTTAAATAAATATGTAGCTGGTGAAACGCCAATTCCTTACGATGACTATTTTGCAAAAATGGGAGTTACTAAAGTAAATGTGATGGTTTCTGGAAATCCGTTTTTAAAAGATGGAAGAATTCCATTAATTACTGTTGATGGCGCTACTAAACAAATTAAAGCTTTAGAAGATGTAAGCAACAATATTTTCATGACAACTTTAGGAATCAAAGGAAACGATGTTTTAAAAGCTTTCAATGATAAAGAATACAACTTAGACAATATTTACGATTTAATTATGTCAAGTGAATCTTGGAAGGATGGTGAAGCAATTTCTGTTACAGTAACTAGAGATGGAAAAGACCAAGTTTTAAAAGGTAAGATTAACTTACCAAAAGAAGAAAAATCCGGATTTATGGCTACCGAAAAATCAAAAGAAGCAGTTAAAAATGCTTGGTTAAAAGGTTAATTATATTTCAATTATTTTGAATATAAAATCCTCAAATTACTATTAATTTGAGGATTTTTTTTATTTCTTTGCAGTTCATAAAAATGAAACATAAATAAATGAAAAAGTTTATTGCTTTAGCAGCTATAGTATTACTTTTTGCTTGTAGCAAATCGGAGAACAAAACTGGAAATGTAGAATTAACAGGAAATGTAGAAGGTTTAAAACAAGGAAAATTATACATTCAACAACTTAAAGATACTAATTTAGTAATTTTAGACAGCATCATTATTTCAGGTGAATCTAGTTTTGAAACTAAATTTCAAATTGACGAACCTCAAATGTTATACTTATTTTTAGATCGCGGAACAACTGAATCTATTGATAACAGCATCCACTTTTTTGCTGAACCTGGTAAAATGAAAATTGAAACAACTTTACAAGGATTTTATGCTAATGCAAAAATTTCAGGTTCAGAAAATCAAAAAATTTACGAAAAATACTTAAAAATTAAATCAAATTTAAATGATGAAAATTTAGATTTAATAGAAAAGGAACTTAAAAACAACGTTACTAAAAACGCTTCAATTACAGAGGAAATTAATAACAAACGTGATAAACTAACAATTAGAAAATATTTGTTTACAGCTAATTTCGCTTTGGTAAACCCTAAATATGAAGTTTCTCCATATATCGCTTTAACAGAAATTCCGGATGCCAATTTAAGATTATTAGATACTATCAATAAAACTTTAAGTCCAAAAGTAACTAAATCTTTATACGGAAAGCGCTTGAACGAATGGATTAAAGAAAGAAGAACTACTGAAGAAAATTAATAATAAGTTATATTGTTAATCTGAACTTGTTTCAGATTCTTAATAATCAAAAAATTCAATATTTGAGATTCTGAAACAAGTTCAGAATGACAGATTTTGGATTTTTTTTTATAATTATCATTATGCAACTAATTATAGATTCCACTTTTGACAAAATTAATTACTCAAATACATCATTTGAAACAGGTGAATACGATTCTTGTGTTTTTAATTCTTGTCGATTTAATAAAACTACCCTTTCTAAAAGTACGTTTATGAATTGTGAATTTATCAATTGTAATTTCGAAGCGCCAATTTTAAGCCACACTTCATTTAAAGAAGTTGTGTTTCAAGAATGTACTTTAATCGGAATGCAATTTGAATATTGTAACGATTTTTTATTTGAAGTTTCTTTCGAATCCTGTGTTATACAAGTCTGTTCGTTTTTTAAAATGAATTTAAAAAATTCGAAATTCAACAATTCAAAAATTAACGATGTTGATTTTTCAAGTTGTAATTTGACTTCCGTAAAATTTGATTCTTGTGATTTATCGAAATCTATTTTTGAAAATTCGAATTTAGAAAAAACAGATTTCTCAACTGCTATTAATTTTTCCATTCATCCAGAAAACAACAAACTGAGTAAAACAAAGTTCTCTAATGAGAATTTAAGTGGACTTTTGAATAAATATGATTTAGATATTATTTAAAAATTTAACCACATAGATTTTAAATAATTAAATTGAGAAATAAAACATTTCATTCAAAATAAAAAACACAGTTATATTTTTTATTTCAAGCGAAGCGCCTAAACATTTTGTGACAATCGTAAACTATGTGGTAAAAATTTATTTAATTTCTAACCTTGAAATTAAAGGAAAATGATCGCTATTATAAAACTCATTTAACGTTTCAAAACTTTTAACTTGAATGGTTTTATCTGCAAAAATATAATCAATTCGGGCTGGATAATATTTGAAATTATAGGTTTTCCCAAATCCAGCACCACTTGCTTCAAAAGCATCTTGCATGGAGCCTTTTATCGTTCTATACACAAAAGAAAAAGCGCTATTGTTCATATCGCCACAAATAATTTTTTTGTATTTACATTCACTATAATGTTCTTTTAACAGCAATGCTTGTTCTTGTTGTTTGGTAAATGCGTTGCTAATTTTTCTAAAAATATATCTGGTTTTAGATTCGTCCATTTTCTGAATTTCATCGTCTCCAATATCTGTGCTAATTTTTATCGATTGCAAGTGCATGCTGTAAATTCGCAACGTATCTTTTCCTTTTACTATATCTGCATACACCGCATTATTAGTAGAATTAGAAAAATTAATCACACCTTTATCAATGATTTTATATTTCGAAAAAATAGCATTTCCAACAATGATATTTTCACCTTCTTTAAAAACTTGTTTGTATTTATAATCTGAAAATTTAGTTTTTTCTAAATCAGAATATTCTTGAACACATAAAATATCAGGATTTTTGTCTTCTACTAATTTCGCAATTTGAACTGGAATATTGGCCTTTTGATTCCAATTAAATTTATTAAACAAACGGACATTATAACTCATAATGGTGAATTCGTTGTCCGATTTTGGCAATTCAGTAGACTTTAAATTGTAAAATTTATTGATAAAAGTAATTCCTAATAATAATACCAAACCCGATACAAAAATATACTTCTTAATTTGAATTAACCAAAACAAGAAAAACAATAAGTTTAACACTAAAAAGAAAGGTAAAAATAAAGTTAAAACACTTAAAAAAGGAAACCATTTTGGTGCCAAAAAAGGCAATAAATAGGCCATCAATGTAGTAATTGCGAGAACTACATTGAAAAACAACATGGTTTTAGAAATAAATGACAACCCTTTAAACACGCTTATTTATTTGCTGCAAAAAGAAATTCTTTTTCCTCTTTGGTTAAACTATCATACCCCGATTTACTAATTTTTTCTAGTATTTCATCAATTTGTCTTTGGGTAAAATTGACATCAGCCACACGAACTGATTGGTACTTTTTTGTTGGTTTATTTTTATAAACTTTTTTAAATGTAGTGTTTTTTTTCTTTTTAAAGACAAATATTTGGCTAATATCAATTCCTTTCTTCATCAACATCGCAAAAACAAAACCGATAACACTACCTGATAAATGCGCTATATGTCCGCCAGTATTTTCAGATAATAACTGTGCCACATCTATAAAAACATACAAAACTGCCAAATGCCAAATTTTCACATAACCAATTAAAGGTAATCGAAGCGAATAGTAAGGTGCATAAGTCGCAACAGCAATAAAAATAGCCATTATAGAAGCACTCGCACCTACAATTAAGTTATTATAATGAAAGAAAAATCCGTAAGTAACGAAAGTTAATCCTGCAAAAAAGCTTCCTAAGAAATAGACAGTTAAAAATTGTCTCGTATTAAAAAATGTATAAAATAAGGTGCTTATATAGTACAGAAAAATCAGATTGAAAATCAAATGAATGGGTTCAGAATGCAGAAACCCATAAGTCAATAACGTCCATGGAAACCACATAACTTCTTTATAATTTGAAGACAATGCCAACCAATTTGGATATTGAAATTGATTCGAAACAAAATCGAAAAAGAAAGCACTCAGGATGAAAACCAAAATATTAATAAAAATTAATTTTTGAGACACCTCGCCACTTTTATATTGTTGTTTAATTTCGTTTAAAATATTCATTTGAGGTCTTAACTTTTTATTTGATTTTATTACTTGACTCTTAAAAAATCTAATTCCATCGAGTATGTGTAAACTTATTATTTTTCCAAAGCATCATTAAAATAAAACCTGTTAACGCGCCACCAACGTGAGCAAAATGGGCAATTCCTCCACCTCCAGAAAAAATAGAGAAACCAGTCACTCCAGAAAATAAATCTAATCCAACTATAATAGGCACAAAAAATTTCGCTTTAATTGGCACAGGAATAAACATCATCATCAATTCTGCCATTGGAAACATAACTGCAAAGGCTACTAACAAACCATAAATAGCTCCAGAAGCACCAACAGCTGGCACATAAGCCTTAGACACAGTATTTAAAAATGCTTGACCATCAAAATTAGGATCTTGAATTTTACTAAATATTTCCGGATTAGCTTCAATCATTGGTTTTAAGTAAATCTTATCACCATCAATAATATCCGTTTTCAATAATTGTGAAATATCAGCATTTGAAAGCACTCCATTAGTTATAGTATCAATTCCATGATGAATTTCGTAATAGGTCATTCCCATATGTAACATAGCCGCACCTAAACCACAAGCGATGTAAAAAATTAAAAACTTTTTTCCGCCCCAATAATGTTCTAAAGCCGAACCAAAAGAAACCAAGGCAAACATATTAAATAAAATATGCATAAAATTTGGCATTTGTGCGTGCATAAACATATGTGTAAAAGGTTGCCAAAATCTGAACTTTTCACTTTCGAAATAGTACAACGATAACATTTCATAGTTTTGAGGCATTACTTGACTCAAAATAAAAACAATCACATTTATTATCAATAGTTGCTTAACAACCGGTGTCATATTATTGAACATACTTAAAATCTTTTATCTAAATCTTCTGTGGTTAATGTAATAAATATTGGTTTGTTAAATGGGGAAACATTTGGGTCTTTACACGCAAATAAACCATTCACAAGGTTTTCTAATTCTGTTGTGTTTAAATATTTACCTGATTTTACAGCGACACTTTTCGCCATAAATTTCGAAATACTATCACATAATGAAAAACTATCTTCTGGTAAATTTTCTTGCAAGTTATAAATTAAATCGTGTAAAATTTGGTTGACTTCCGTATCTGCAATTTGTGCAGGTAACCCCGAAATAATGACTTCATCTAATCCCATTTTTTCAAAAGCAAAACCAATTCCTTCTAAATTAGGTTGGATTTCTTTCAAATACATCATCTCCTCTCTAGAAAACTGAAGTTCCAATGGAAATAACAATTGTTGACTCGAAGCATGGTGCACCGTAATATTTGTCAAAAATTGCTCGTACAAAATACGTTGATGTGCTCTATTTTGATGAATCACTAACAATCCAGATTTCATACTTTTAATAATATACTTTCTATTGAATTGGTACATTAAAGTCTGACTTTCAACAGCTGTTTCATCAAAAAGCTTACTTGCAACCACTTCATTTTCAAAATTCGCAGTTGAAACTTCAAAAGTATCTTGCTTTAAATCGGTATATAAACTTTCCCAATGTGGCTGCGATTGTGTATTTTTTGAATAAGAAAGGGATGAACCCGAATATTTCTTTGTTTCGGTTTCTGTCGCAAAAGGATTAAATGTGCTATCCACCTGAATAAGAGGCGTAGACGACGTTCTATTTTTATAATCGTAAGGAACATCTAAAGTCGCATCACGTTCAAAATCGAGCACTGGAGCAACATTAAACATACCTAAACTATGCTTCACTGTCGAACGTAAAATCGCATACAACGCTTGTTCATCATCAAACTTGACTTCCGTTTTAGTCGGATGAATATTAATATCAATAGTGTGTGGTGGCACTTCTAAATATAAAAAATAACTAGGTTGATTATTGTCTCTCAATAAACCATCATAGGCATTCATAATCGCATGATGCAAAAACGGACTTCTAATATATCTGTTATTCACCAAAAAGAATTGTTCCGATCTGTTTTTCTTTGCGAATTCTGGCTTACCAACAAATCCACTAATTTTTAAAATTTCGGTTTCTTCGGCAACTGGAACCAATTTTTCATTCGTTTTTCCACCAAAAATATTTACAATTCGTTGTCTATAATTAGAACTTGGCAAGTTAAACACTTCACTTCCATTGCTAATCATCGTAAAACTAATATTTGGATGTGCTAAAGCTACGCGTTCAAATTCGTCAATAATGTGTTTTAATTCAACATTATCCGATTTTAAGAAATTTCGTCGTGCTGGAATATTGAAAAATAAATTTTTAACCAAAAACGAAGTACCTTTCGGTAAAACCGCTACTTCTTGAGTTACTAATTTACTGCCTTCAATTATGATATGAATTCCTAATTCTTCTTGATCTTGTTTGGTTTTCAATTCTACGTGAGCAACTGCAGCAATTGACGCTAATGCTTCACCTCGAAAACCTTTTGTATGCAAAGCAAATAAATCTTCCGCATGACGAATTTTTGAAGTCGCGTGACGTTCAAAACACAAACGCGCATCGGTCACATTCATCCCTAAACCATTATCAATAACTTGAATAAGTGTTTTTCCGGCGTCTTTAACAATTAGTTTAATTTCGGTTGCTTTGGCATCAACAGCGTTTTCTACCAATTCTTTTACAACAGAAGCTGGTCGCTGCACGACTTCTCCCGCCGCAATTTGATTGGCTACGTGATCAGGTAATAATTGAATAATTCCAGACATTAATCTGTTTTGATTTTTTATAGTTAAACGACAAATTTAATGAAATTAAGAAGAATAAAAGTGATTAAAATGAGCTTCTTCTATAAAATTACGAACATATTTTTGTAATTTGGAGGAAATTTCAGAGTTATGAAAAATTATAGCGATTCTATTGTTCGATTAAAAGAGAAAGATTTAAAATT
>JAZKHI010000115.1:0-7113 GCA_040385445.1 Bacteroidota bacterium
AAATCTTAGCTGGATTGTGACACATTTTTTCTACAATTTTTTCTACAGAAATTTTACCTTTAATATACGCTTCCATCATCACAACTAAAGCATGTTGTACCATTGGCGCACCACTCGGGCAACTTGTATATTTATTTTGCTTTTCTTCGAAAGTATGAGGTGCGTGGTCTGTTGCAATTACGTCAATTCTGTCGTCAAGTAAGGCTTTCCATAAACCATCTTGGTCGGTTTGCGTTTTTACAGCCGGATTCCATTTTATTAAATTTCCTCTCGTATCGTAATCTTTATCGGTAAACCATAAATGATGCACACAAACTTCCGCTGTAATTTTTTTATCTTCTAACGGAATTTTATTCGTAAACAATTCTGTTTCTTTCGCTGTAGAAACGTGGAAAATATGCAAACGTGCTCCCGTTTTTTGAGCTAATTCAATCGCTTTTGATGATGATAAATAACACGCTTCTTCACTTCTAATTAAGTGATGTTTGTTTACTGGAATGTCATCACCGTATTCGGCGATATACTTTTCTAAATTGGCTTTAATTGTAGCCTCATCTTCACAATGAACCGCGATAAGCATGTTTGTAGAAGAGAATATTTTTTCAAGTGTTTCCGGATTGTCCACCAACATGTTTCCTGTTGATGAGCCCAAAAACAATTTGATTCCCGCAACGTTTTTTGGATTGGTTTTTAAAACTTCTTCTAAATTGTCATTCGTTCCACCCATCATAAACGAATAATTCGCATAAGATGATTTCGAAGCAATTTGATATTTGTCTTCTAATAATTCTTGAGTAATAGCGTTTGGAACCGTATTGGGTTGTTCAATAAATGAAGTAATTCCTCCAGCCACAGCTGCTCTACTTTCCGAAGAAATATCACCTTTGTGTGTTAAACCTGGTTCTCTAAAATGTACTTGATCATCAATCACACCAGGCAATAAAAAACTACCTTCTGCATCAATAATGACACAGTTTGAAGTTTTTGCACTAATACTTTCTGCAATCTGACTTATTATTTCATTTTCAATTAACACATCTCCTTCGAAGATGCTTCCTTCATTTACAATCTTTGCATTTTTAATTAAAAATGTGCTCATTTATAGTCTGTTAAATATTTTTCTAATTCGTAACATAATCACACCAATAACGGCTTCGCGAATAATCGCACCACTCATTTTAGATTCGCCTAAAGTTCTATCGGTAAAAATAATTGGCACTTCTTCAATTTTGAATTTGTGAACAAATGCACGGTATTTCATTTCAATTTGAAAGGCATAACCCACAAATTTAATCTTATCGATATTGATCGTTTCTAAAACATTTCTCTTGTAGCAAATAAATCCAGCCGTAGCATCATGAATTTGCATTCCAGTAATAAATTTCACATAAACGGAAGCGAAATACGACATCAAAACACGGTTTAATGGCCAGTTTACTACATTTACACCTTTAGAATATCTAGAACCAATGGCTACATCTGCGCCGTTTTGACAAGCTAAATATAATTTCTCTAAATCGTTTGGATTATGAGAAAAATCAGCATCCATTTCATAAATATATTGATAATTATGAGATAACGCCCATTTGAAACCATGCACATAGGCAGTTCCTAATCCAGACTTTTTTGTACGAACTTCTAAAAATAATTTTCCCGCATATTGTTGTTGTAATTCTGCCACTTTTTGAGAAGTGCCATCGGGTGAATTATCATCCACAATTAGTACGTGAAAATTTGAAGGTAATTGGAAAACAGCGTGAACAATTCGTTCTATGTTTTCAATTTCGTTATAGGTAGGTATAATTACTATTCCTGCTGACATGTGATTTTATTTTCGTTGCAAAATTAAGATTTTTTTATATTTAATGTCTTAATAATATTATAATTAATTCATAGTAATTTTTTTTGTTACTTTTGCGGTATGAACATGATGCAATTATCGGAGCGAATTTTAGTAAACAAAGATTGGGCCACAATATTATTTGTGTTGGCTGTTGCTATTATTGCGCTTAACAAATCTATTTTCTCAGTTAGATTTAACGAATTCTTAAAATTGGGTTATTCGGATAAGTACAATAAGGTTTACAAAGACACCAATAACTTATTGAACTGGTTCACCATTTCCATGTTTTTGATTCAATTAATTTCATTTTCATTTTTCATTTTACTGCTTTTAAGCTTTTTTGATTATACCAAAACAGATAATTACATTACTTATATTCAAATAATTACATTCCTTTTTGTGTTTGTTTTATCGAAATTTTTGATCGAAAAAATTGTTGGTACAGCCATCGATTCAGAGAGTGTGGTAGATCAATTTAACTTGATAAAAACAAATTACAGAGCTTTTTTAGGATTTATTTTGTTGCCAGTTAACATTGTTTTGTATTATAATGCCGTTCCTATAAAAGAAGTTTTCTATGTAATACTGGGTATTTTCCTACTTTATAACGTTTTCACCTATTATTTTTTAGTAAAAACGTATCAAAAGATGATACTTGGTAAATTGTTTTATTTTATTTTGTATCTTTGCACGCTTGAAATAGCACCGTATTATTTCATGTATTATTGGGTAACGAAAAATTAGGAATTTGTTAGATATGTCAAATTTGAAAGTTAAAACGATTTTGGTTTCACAGCCAGAGCCGAAAGTGGAAAATTCTCCATATTATGATCTGCAAAATAAATTTAAGGTAAAAATTGATTTTAGACCTTTTATTCATGTAGAAGGAGTTCCGGCTAAAGAAGTTAGAGTTCAGAAAATCGATTTGAATAATTTTACTGCAATTATATTTACTAGTAAAAACTCAGTAGACCATTTTTTCAGAGTAGCTGAAGAAATGAGATATAAAATTCCTGAGGATTTAAAATATTTTTGTCAATCGGAAGCTGTTGCGTTTTATTTGCAAAAATATGTGGTGTACAGAAAACGTAAAATTTATGTTGGTCAGAAAGAGTTTGCTGATTTAGCGCCGCTTATAAAAAAATATAAAGACGAAAAGTTTTTATTGCCAAATACAGATCAATTAAATCATGATGTGCCAGTTACATTAGATGGTTTAAAAGTGGAGTGGAAGCAAGGAATTTTTTACAAAACTGTAATGAGTGATTTAACCGACTTAAAAGATGTATATTACGATGTATTAGCATTTTTTAGTCCAACAGGAATTAAATCATTATTTAAAAACTTCCCTAATTTTGAGCAAAATAATACGCGTATTGCAGTGTTTGGTTCAACTACTCAAAAAGAAGCTTTAGAACACGGTTTAAGAGTGGATATCATGGCGCCAGCGCCAGGAACACCATCAATGACAGGTGCATTAGAAAAATATGTAGCAGAAGCGAATAAAGGAAAATAAAAAACTACTTTATTAAATATACAAAGCGTTCAGAAATGAACGCTTTTTTTATGATTTCTTTTCTTTAACCAACAAAAAAAAACGCCTTGAATTTTCAAGGCGTTTTAAGTAGTATTTTGGTTGTTTTAATCTTATAATTTCGGGCCTGCATTCACTAAAGCAGTACCTTCTTCATTGTCTGTATATTGTACGAAGTTCTTAATGAATCTTCCAGCTAAATCTTCGGCCTTAGTTGTCCATTCTGAAGCATCAGCATATGTATTTCTTGGGTCTAAAATGTTTGAATCTACATTGTTTAATGATGTAGGAACTACGAAATTGAATGTTGGTACAACTGTGGTTTCAGCATTTTCAATAGAACCGTCTAAAATCGCATCAATAATAGCACGAGTATCTTTAATAGAAATACGTTTTCCAGTTCCGTTCCAACCTGTGTTTACCATATAAGCCGTTGCTTTATGTTCTTCCATTTTCTTTACTAACTCTTCACCGTATTTAGTTGGGTGTAAAGTTAAGAATGCTTTTCCGAAACAAGCTGAGAACGTTGGTTCTGGTTGTGTAACACCTCTTTCAGTTCCCGCTAATTTAGCTGTAAATCCTGATAAGAAATAGTATTTAGTTTGTTCTGGAGTTAACTTAGATACTGGAGGCATAACTCCGAAAGCATCAGCCGTTAAAAAGATAACTTTATTCGCGTGACCTGCTTTAGAAACTGGTTTTACAATATTGTCAATATGGTAAATTGGGTAAGAAACACGAGTATTTTGTGTAACTGAACCGTCTTTGAAGTCAATTTTTCCGTTTGCATCAACGGTAACGTTTTCTAATAATGCATCTTTACGAATTGCATTAAAAATATCTGGTTCGTTTGCTGCACTTAAATCGATGGTTTTTGCATAACATCCACCTTCGAAATTGAAAACACCATCATTATCCCAACCGTGTTCATCGTCTCCAATTAATTCACGTTTTGGGTCTGTAGATAAAGTTGTTTTTCCTGTTCCTGATAATCCGAAGAACACAGCAACATCGCCAGCTGCACCTTTATTTGCAGAACAGTGCATTGAAGAAATTCCTTGTAATGGTAAGTAGTAATTCATTAAGGCAAATAATCCTTTTTTCATTTCACCACCATACCAAGTCCCACCAATTAACTGAATTTTTTCTGTTAAGTTGAAGGCAACATATACTTCAGAGTTTAATTTATGAGCGGCATAATCTTTAAAAGAAGATTTTGAACCATTCATGACTACGAAATCAGGCTCACCAAAAGTTGCTAATTCTTCAGCAGTTGGTCTGATGAACATATTAGTTACGAAATGTGCTTGCCAAGCCACTTCCATAATGAAACGAACTTTTAAACGCGTATTTTCATTTGCGCCACAAAAAGCATCTACAACAAATAATCTTTTTTCAGATAATTGAGAAACAGTCGTTTCTTTTAAGGCATTCCAAGTTTCAGTTGAAATTGGTTTGTTATCATTAACTGCTTTTTCAGAATTCCACCAAATTGTGTTTTCTGTTGTAGCATCTTTAACAATATATTTATCTTTTGGAGAACGACCAGTAAATTCACCTGTCATTACATTAACCGCACCAAGTTCAGTTAATTGTCCTTTCTCAAAGCCTTGTAGGTTATCGCTTAACTCTTCGTCATATAACAAATCGTATGACGGATTGTGAACGATTTCTTTAACATTTTTGATTCCATATTTTTCTAACGAAATCGATTTCGTAGATTGATCGTATGTATTCATAAAATAAATAAGTTATGTTGCTTTTATTTAAAGTGCAAAATTAAACAATAATTTGACAAATAAACGTTTTCTGTTATTTTTTCGTTAAAATAGCGTAAAATAAATATCCCCAAGAAAGGATTAGAAATAATCCACCAATTGGAGTGATTGGTCCAAATATTTTAGACTTAATTCCAGTAATCGTACTTGTTGTTAAAATGTAAATGGAACCCGAAAAAAATAATACGCCTACCAAAACTAAATAAAACAAAACAGCTTTTTCTTTTAGTGTTATCATTTGCGACATTCCTATAAACAACAGAAATAAAGCATGATACATTTGGTATTTTACACCTGTTTCGAAAGAGTTTAATTGCTCAGGAGTTAGTATTTTCTTTAGCGCATGAGCACCAAAAGCACCAAATATTATGGCTAAAAACCCTAAGATACATGCGGCTAATAAAATTTTCTTTTCCATGAATTCATTTTTAATTCGGCACAAATATATTAAACTTAAAAGCAAAATTTTTCATAAATAAGCGGTTTTATTTTTTAGAAATACAACATTTTATTACCTTCGTGTGATATTTCAATAATAATGAGAAAGATTTTAATTATAGGAGCGGGTAGATCTGCTTCTTCCCTTATAAAGTATTTATTAGACAAGTCTGAAGCAGAAAATCTGTTTGTAACTATAGGAGATTTGTCTGAGGATTTAGCTAAAAAGAAAACCCAAAATCATAAAAATTCAAGAGCTATTTCTTTTGATGTTTTTAATGACGACCAACGAAAACAAGAAATTCAGCAAGCAGATGTGGTAATTTCTATGTTGCCGGCACATATGCATATTGAAGTGGCCAAAGATTGCGTTTTCTATAAAAAGCATATGGTAACCGCTTCTTACATTAGTGCAGAAATGCAAGATTTAGATGCTGAAGCGAAAGCAAACAATATCGTTTTAATGAACGAGATTGGTTTAGATCCTGGAATTGACCACATGAGCGCCATGAAAATTATGGACGAAATTAAAAGTGAAGGTGGAACTATCATTTTATTCGAATCGTTTTGTGGTGGATTAGTAGCTCCTGAAAGCGACAATAACTTATGGAATTATAAATTCACTTGGAACCCAAGAAATGTGGTTTTAGCCGGACAAGGTGGTGCTGCAAAATTCATTCAAGAAGGCACTTATAAGTACATTCCTTATAATAAATTGTTTAGAAGAACTGAGTTTTTAGAAGTTGAAGGTTTCGGAAGATTTGAAGCTTATGCGAATAGAGATTCTTTAAAATATAGAGAAATTTACGGGTTAGAAAATGCAAAAACGTGTTATCGTGGAACCATAAGAAGAGTTGGTTATTCTAAAGCTTGGGACGTTTTTGTACAATTAGGAATGACAGATGATACTTATATTGTGGACGATTCTGAACACATGAGTAATAGAGATTTCGTGAATTTATTTTTGCCCTATCATCCAACAGATTCAGTAGAAATTAAATTGAGACATCAATTAAAAATTGACCAAGATGATGTGATTTGGGACAAACTTTTAGAACTAAATTTGTTTTGTAATACCGCAGTTTCTGGATTAAAAAATGCTACTCCAGCGCAAATGCTAGAAAAAATATTAGTAGATAAATGGACGTTAGAACCAGAAGATAAAGATATGATTGTGATGTATCACAAAATTGGTTATGAAATCAATGGCGAAGAAAAACAAGTAGATTCTACTATGGTATGTTTAGGTGACGATCAAACCTATACAGCTATGGCAAAAACGGTTGGGTTACCTGTTGCAATTGCTGCTTTAAAAATATTAAATGGTGAAATTACTACTGCTGGCGTGCAATTGCCAATTTCAAAAGAAGTATATCAACCTATATTAGAAGAATTAGAAGATTACGGTGTCATATTCAAAGAATTTGAAGTTCCGTACTTTGGATATGACTTTTATGTATAAGAATTAAATAATTTTCTTAACTTTAATCCGAAATAGTAACTTATTTCGGATTTTTTAT
>JAZKHI010000116.1:0-4140 GCA_040385445.1 Bacteroidota bacterium
AAAAAAGCAGTCGAACTTTTAAACAGTATTGGCGTACTTAAGTTGACTGCAATTAATTTTAAAAAAACAAATATAATAAATAAGATTTTATTTAACTTAACTTCCTTTAGAATACAAAAAACTAAAGACAGATATTGACGTGGCAATTGACAAATTTAACATTGCTTATAAACCTGTTGAAATTAACGGCACAAAAATGAAAGAAATTTTATATGGGTTGAATGAGTTCGATTAAACTTTAACAACCCTCGAAGGGTTCAAAACCCTTCGAGGGTTGTTAATATTAATAATCAAAATACCAGTTAAACAAGTCCGTAGAAATACCAACTGAAACCCAAGTAGTATTTGATTTTTCGAAAGTGGCAGATGCTTTAGTTGGGTCGAAACTTCTGTGAATTACATTCGCAAATATTTTCAAGTTAGAAGATGGATTAATAATGTAACCCGCTGTGAAATCGCCAATTAAAATGGTAGTGGTATTTCCTTGTCCGGCAAAAGCACCTTCATCATAAGGTCTTGGATTGGTAGTGCTGTCGTAAGGAATAAATAAATTGGTTCCGTAATTGAAACTGTTGGTTCCGTCTGTGTAATCGAAACCTCTTTTTCCGTAAATCAATTTCGCTTGTGCAAAATATCTGTCTTTGTTGTAACGCGCAATTCCAATTAACTCTTTAAAATTCGCTCCCCAAGCATGACCCATACTTTGGTTGTTGTGCGTATAATTCGTAAGCGTATTACTATGCGAATACACGTAAGGACGAATGATATTATATTCTGCTTGTAACGTTAAGTTTTGAACATTGAATGCGTTGAAATATTTAGCGCCAATTTGGTATCCGAATTTATTTTTCCAACTCTTGTTTCCTTTCGAAACATCGCCAACAGAAAATTCATCAATTAAAAATTGTCCGTAAGCGCTAATTTGACTGTTGAATTTATATTTAGACGTTAATCCTAACAAGGCATTCCCTGATTTTGGAGACGAAGCAAATTCTACGGCTCTGTAAAAAATAATTGGGTTGATGAAGTTCGGATCGAAACCTCTTCCGTTGGTGTTACTCCAAACAACGCTTTCAAACAAACCTAAATTCCATCTTTTTGTTACGTTCCAACTTAAGTAATGGTTGGCCATATATTTTGACGCATACGTGTCTTCCGCCGTGTTTTCAGGTGTAATATCACGCAAAAACATATAGGTGTTGGTGTATTTTATTTTCCAGAAAGTAGTATTGAATTTTATAAAAGGATACGGACTTGTTCCGTCACCTTGAATGATGGAACGGTAACCATCTCCAATGAAGTTTCTTCCGTAACCTAATTGTACATCAAAAAACTGATTGGCTGTGAATTTGATATTGGCTTCTGCCATTGGGAAATCGAATCCATCTACTTTAAATTGTTTCGCAATTCCCACTCCAGGAATGGTTGCCGGATTTCCACCTGATGGTTTTAAACTCACCGCATAGGCATTATAATAATCGGCAAAACGACCTTGGCTTTCGTAAATTGATGTGGTGAACGTGATGTTTTTTCCAAGTCCAGCTTGAATGTTAACTCCTCTTGTGTTTACGAATGTACTTTGTAATTCGCTATCGAAATCTTTTCCGCCACGAACATCTAAAATTGGGTTGAACAAAAACCAGTAACCATCACCTTGCACTTCTACTAGGTTTTCATTCCAAAATTTTCTTCCCCACCAAGAGGCTCTGTTCTTAGCTTTGGCTTTATATTGTTTTTCGAAATCATAATATCTCGACACATCTTTGTATGAATAAGGTTTTTCAGCTGTATGACTATTTGCGCCAACTTGATTCATATAGGCTTCAAATTCGGCATATTTTTGATGATTAAACGGAATGTTCATACCACTTTTAAATTGTGGGTTTTCGAATTTATTGTAAACAATTTTATCAAATTCTTCTAATTCGGTTTGAGCGGTAATTTTTTCGGTATGATAGGCATTTTCAGCCGTTTTCTTATTTCTTTCATCATCTGAAAAAGGAAAATTTACTTTCAAGGTATATTTCGCATAAATTGCTTTCCCGTTATAAGTTGCTGGTTCCACAGTTGGAAGTAAAGAAAAAACACGTTTGGTTTCGGCTTTAATTTCTTCTGAAACGGCATCAATATACAATACTTCGAATTTTCCTAAAGTATCTACGGCAAAAAGTGCGATAATAGTCGATTTTTCAGCGGTATATTCTTTGTTAAAATTTTGCTTGAAATTATCTTGAATGGTTTCAAAAAAACATTTATCGTTTTCTGGTGTGGCCTTACAATTTTCAAAAACTGGTAATTTTTCTAGGTTGTTTTGTGAGAAAACAGACAGAGAAAACAGAATAACGATAGTGCTTAATATTTTTTTCATTTGATACTTTTTTTTGTTTTGCCGCAAAGAACGCAAAGGTTTTTCGCAGAGATTCGCAAAGAATAATTTTATTTTTTTAAATTCCGTAAAAAGTAAATCCAAAATCGTAATTTACTTTTTACTTGGCTCTTTTGATGGACGCGATAAATCGCTTCTCTACTTTTAACATTAATAATTCCCCGAAGTTTCAATTCCTTCAGAAATGGCTTTCGCCGATGATGTTCCGATTCTTTTTACACCTAATTTGATCATTTCAAGGGCTTCTTCTTTTGTTTTGATGCCGCCTGAAGCTTTCACAGATAATGGAAATGCATTTTCTAACATCGCCATAATAGCTGGGAAAGTGGCTCCATTTGGCGAACCATCCAATGTTTTATAAAATCCAGTTGAAGATTTCACAAATACGTTTTCAAATTCTTTTTCTTTAAAATTAGCCACCACCACATTTTTAATTAATGAAGTCAATTGAATAATTTGCGCGCCATTTAATGCGGCAATTTCAATAATCCATTTTATGGTTTTATTGTGTTGTAAAGCTAAACTTGTTCCTTGTATAACTTCGCTTTTAACTAAATTAATTTCACCTGATTTGAACGCTTCAAAATTTATTACAAAATCTAATTCGTCTGCGCCGTTTTTAATGGCTTGCTTGGCTTCCATTAGCTTTTCTTCGATAGTTTGTGTGCCTTCAGGGAAACCAATAACGGTTCCAAGAGATACTTTCGAATTTTGAGTGCTTATTACGTTTTTGGCCAAAGCAACTTTATCTGGTCTAATCATGACCAATTTAAACATTTCATCAATAGCTTCTTGCACAAAATTTTGAACCAAAACAATATTTTCATTTTCAGAAACTTTGGCTTGCTTCGCTGTTTTTAAATACGTTGAATCTAAATAGTTTTTAATGTTCATTTTGATGAATTATTGGTAAAAATAAAAAAATCTCACCAAAGTGAGATTTTAATTTAGTTTTTTATTGTACAAAATTTATTTACATAGATAAAACTTGCTAAAGCTCCAATTGAATTGGCTAAGATATCATACCAATCGAAGGTTCGATTCACGGTAAAACTTTCTTGCATCACTTCAATAGTAATTCCTAAAACTATAGCCGAAATCAGAATAATTTGAATATAATTTAGTCTGATACTTTTTAAGCTTTTCGTCCAAAAATAAACCAATATAAAGTAGAAAATAAAATGAACCACTTTGTCTTTATATTGGAAGGTAAATTTAGGAACACTTGGTGCTTCTTCTAAACAAAAATAAAAAATTAGTATTGTCCAAGAAAAAGCAAGAATTCTAAATAAATTATGCACCAATAAGTGATGTATAAGCTTCACTTGATAATAATTCTTCTACTTCAGAAGCATTAGAAATTTTGATTTTTACCATCCATCCTGCTCCGTAAGGATCTGTATTTACAGTTTCTGGATTGCTTTCTAAATCTTCGTTAAATTCAATAATTTCACCACTTAATGGTAAGAATAAATCTGAAACTGTTTTTACCGCTTCCACAGTACCAAAAACCTCATCTTTATCTAAAGTTTGGTCTAAAGTTTCTACTTCAACATAAACAATGTCTCCTAATTCTTTTTGAGCAAAATCAGTAATTCCTACAGTTGCTACATCTCCATCAATTGAAACCCACTCGTGGTCTTTTGTGTACTTTAAGTTCGCTGGTATATTCATTTGTATAATTGTGTTTTATTTTTGACAAATGTAAATTATATTCTTAAAATTTACTATTAATTTTTATTTTTTAATTTCCG
>JAZKHI010000117.1:0-11220 GCA_040385445.1 Bacteroidota bacterium
TTGCTCTAATAAAGCGTACATTTTGTTGATTTTATTGATAGAACCAATTTTGTTTAATGGTAAACGTACAATACGAGATTGTTCAGCTAATGCTTGAAGAATCGATTGACGAATCCACCAAACCGCATAAGAAATGAATTTGAAACCACGCGTTTCATCAAAACGTTGTGCCGCTTTAATTAAACCTAAGTTTCCTTCATTAATTAAATCGGGTAAAGTTAAACCTTGATTTTGGTATTGTTTCGCAACCGAAACTACGAAACGTAAATTTGCTTTTGTTAGTTTTTCTAAAGCACGTTGATCTCCCGCTTTTATACGTTGCGCTAATTCAACTTCTTCATCGGCTGTAATTAAATCTACTTTACCAATTTCTTGTAAATATTTGTCTAAGGAAGCAGTTTCACGGTTTGTAACCTGCTTGGTTATTTTAAGTTGTCTCATGGGGCTCTCTCCTGACTTTAAAAGTTCTTATTGTTATACGTAAGAAGTTTCTAAAAAGTTACAAAAGTTACAAAAAAAATGTTCACTTAAATTAATAAATGAACATTTTTGAGTAAATTATTTTGTTTTTATAGTATTCTATCGGCACTCCATTTTCCTAATTCATTGCCATCATTCATCCAGTTTCCATCAAATGCATTTTTTTTCAAATACCCAGATATTTGACCAATATGTAAGTTCGCATTTAATCTGTATTGTGTATTAGGTTCAATTTCATTTTCTGAATCGATTATTCCGTCATTTGGGAAAGCAATATCTATTTCTCCAGTTACACTTGTATAATCTTTTGAAAATATTTTTTTCGATAGACCAATCACGGTCAAATCTCCTTCTGATGTAAAGTTAACGCTACCTTCTTCATTAAAACTTGTAAATCTTCCCGCATAACACTTAATTAACGAAGCTGATCTTTCTTTCAAAAGGCATACTTTTGAATTTTTGTCTGAAAAATATTCAAAATTTGAAACGGTTATGTTATTTCCGTTATCATCTAATTCTAAATCAAATGATACATTTTCATTTGCAAAGCGATATTTATTCAAGGTTGGGTCAGTGCTTTTTCCACTACCTGAAAGCGGAACTTCTTCTAAAATATAAGTTGCGCGGTTGGTTGTTTTTAACTTCGCCCAAATTTTGTTATCATTAAGTATGTCAACATATATAGCCCCTGAAACGCCACCTATTACGACGCCTTTGTAGATACCTTTGTAAGAATTGTCAAATTCGGGATCGGCTTCTGGTTTACTAGCTAAATCAGTAGTTGATGGAGTGCTAAACGTTGCCTCATTGCTGTCATCTGAACAGCTTAAAAATAAGCAACCAAAAATTAAAAGTGTAAAAAAATTTTTCATGATTAATGATGTGTTAGTTAAACAAATTTGTAGAAATTTCTGCATCAAATAACAGTTTCAAATTTCTAATTCAAAGGTAATTATATAGGTTATAACCTCTTGATATTTAACTTTATAATCGATATACGGATTGTCCGTTTGGGTAACAAGCCGTCTTTTAAGAAAAATTTATGTACAATATTTTTAAAATGTTAAATTAATTGATATATCAATCTTTTAAACTAGGAAATCAGCTTCTAAGCGTTGTTTAAAACGGTCGATTGGCTTTAAATCTACATCAATTTCATCATTTGTAATGTCGAAAGGATCATCTAAACCACTAATTAATAAATACAAATAAGTAAATAAAAAAGTAACAGCTGATGTGATAAAATAATCCGCTGAATTAGATTTGAATTTCGTAATTAATAATAATGCCATCACAATAAATAAGATACTTCTGAGTAAGGTGTAAGCTGGAGCTATGAAATTATTACGGGAAATAGAGTAGGCGCGAGTAAGTTGTTTTCTCATCGCGTTAGTATTTTCTTGAATTCCTTTTATGGCTTCTTTATCAACACCACGTTCAGCAAAATAATAAGCTATTTCATTCGAATTTCTAATTAATGGAAAAATTACGTTTGAATCTTTTTCTTTTGAATAAATCCAAGAAATGATTCCGTCAGTGATAGAAAGCAATTCTTCACGCAAAAAAGTTTGGTTCAATTCTTCTTTGCATAAATCGGTTGTGCCTGTTCTTGGCGCTCGCATCGCTAAATAAATCCAATCTTTAATAGCTTCTAAATTTGAGGCAACTTCACCAGGTATTCTTTCACTTTCCTTAAAATCACTCATAGTTGCCGCTAATAATAATCCAAAAACAAAAAAGGCTCCTGTGAAAATGATAGTGATATCTGATACTTCTATTAAATCGTGAAACTCTTGCCCGTAAAAAGATAATTGTTTGAAAACAAAGTTTTTAATTACTAAAATTAGTAAAGCCGCAAGTAAAGATTTTATAATTATGGTTCGGTTGGTGATGAATTTCATTGTGGTTGGTTTTTAGCAAATTTAGGAAAAAAATAATAATTTGGAATTAAGTGAAAGTTTTACTCCACCACATAATTCTCCATTTTCGAACTATAGAAATCAATTTTCTGTCGCATTTTATTGAAAAATATTTTCTGGTCTTTTTTGCCAGATTGGTTTAACGATTTGGAATTGGAAAGCTGATTGGCAATGTATTCTTTTTCTTCCAAACAAGCATTTTTGTCTGAAGTCACATAATAACCTAGAGCATTATAAGGTAAAAAGAATTTCGATTTTCGTTCAGAGGTGAATAAAACTGAATTGTTTAAAATTAGTAATTCGTTATGATACAATTGAAAATCGGGCGTGTTGGTTTGGCATTTTTGTTCTAAAGCAGCAATGATTTCAGCTACATCTTGAAGCAATAATTTGGCATTAGTATATTGTAATAAACCCGATTCAAAAAAATAATAAATTTGTTGTAAAGAGCTATTTATAGTGGTGTCGTTCCAAATTTCCACACGCTTGGAATGTTCGAAAAACTGTTTTAAAACGGAAGTTTCGTTTAAAATACTTGTATCAAAAACAAAATCTTCAAAATGTGTGGCTTTCTTGCTGGTTAGTAAATTGAACCAAATGAAAAACTTGAATTTAGAAAACAAAGTTCCCGCCACAGTATAATTCATCGGAATGTCTTTTGCAGAATAATACAAAGTGGTTTCCGCAGGATTGAAATCGGATAAAAATTGTTTTGATTTCTCGAAATAGTCTTTAAAATCGGCTTGGGTTTTTATGCTTTTGGTTTTCTCAATGATCAAATTGTCTTTTTGCTGAAATAAATGATCCATGGAAATTCGGTATTCCTGACATAAAGCCACAGTTTCTTCAATGGAAAATTTACTTTTCATTGAAATTCTTCTGTGTGCCGCATCATAACTTATTTGCAATATTTTAGAAATGGCTTCGTTAATTGAAGTTTCATTTCCAATAATTTGTCGGATTTCTTTTAAAAGGATTTCTTGAGGATTCATATATGAATTTTTATTGTTTTTTATCGGAAATATGGTATCGCTTCATTTTTATTGGTGTTTGCTTGCGCAAAATTTTTGTTAAAGGCGATTTCATATTTGTGATTTTCGCAAAAACAAATATACATATTATTATTTAATGCAATTTTTTTTGTGATTATTAAAATACTTTTGAGCTGTAATTAATTGATAAATTATGGAAAACTTAAAACTTAAAATCGCAAAATTAGCCGACAATTTAGAAAAAGTTACGGCAAAAGATTTGGTTGATTATTCAATTGTGATTAATCGAATTCAAATTAAAAACAGTATTCGTTTTATTTTAAATTTAAATCCAGCTTCATGAAAAAATTAGCCATTATCATAGTGTTTAGTTTATTTTCTTGTCAATCCTATAAAGAGATCAAAGACAAAGAATTGGTTGTTTTTTCCTCCAAGTCATTAGGCGAATTTCAATCGTTGTCCAATCAGAAAAAGAAAACGGATTATCAGATTTCCATTCAGGAATTGTTTGAGATTAGAAACTTAGATGAAATTGTAAAAATTAGTATTTCTAAAAATGATGAAATGGAGATTTACTATAAAAATGTTTTAGGTGGAAATGAAGTGGCAACTTTCAAAGGGAAGTTTAAGAAAAATTATTTTGAAGTGTATTTATCTAAGAAACGCATCTTTTTTCCACCAGTTTATTGTAAAACCAACATCAACAGATTACGAATTGGGGTAACGCAAAACAAGGATTTAGTCGTAAACCAACATTATGATTATTCGGGAATGTTTATGCTTTTTGCGGCTGGAAATTCAGATAAAAAGCAATATATTTTTAAACGTAAATAATATGAAAAAGATATTTTTAGTTGTAATGATTTGTAGTTTTTCGAAATTATTTAGTCAAGAAACCATTCGTTATCAAACGCATTCGCAAATTTTTAGTTTGTCTCCCATTTCAAAAAGAGTAGATAAAGTAAATGGTTTGGTATTAGGTGTTGGACATTATGATAGTAGGTTTATCGACAAGCAAACCATTAATGGAATTAATATTGAAGCCAATCCAACCGCTTTAGTGATTCCATTTTTCGTATTCTATTTGCCTGAAATTATCAGGAAAAACAAAAACAATATTGATAAAGATAGTTTGCAAATTATAAAAGTAAATAAAGAGAAACCTTTCATTCAAATGAATGGATTAAATGTTAGTTCAGGTTGTTTTATGACAGCCGCGAATGTGAATGGTTTGTCTGTTTCCTTATTTAATAAAATTAATAAAATGAATGGAATTACCATTACTGGATTGGGTTTGCAATCTGATGCTTTAAATGGATTTTCTGTTGGCGCTTATAATGGAACAAATAAATTAAATGGTGTTTGCATTGGATTATTTAATGAAACATATAGTCTAAAAGGAACTCAGATTGGTTTTTATAATTATTCTGTAACTAATTCTGGCGTACAAGTTGGTGTTTTTAATATGTCGAAATCGAAAGGTTTTCAAATTGGGTTGTGGAATATTAATAACAAAAGGTCAATGCCTTTTATAAATTGGTAAATGATGAAGAAGGTTATTGTAATTATATGTTTGTTTGTTTTGAATGTTTTGTTTTCTCAAAATAAATTAGAAGAAATAAATTCAGAATATGAACGTGTTTATGTAGAAGTTGGTTTGGTAAAACCTATTGGGAATTTGAGCAATAAATTTGAATTATCGCCGAGTTATGGTTTTTGGTTTAGAAGCCGAATAAAAAATGATGATTATATTGATATTGGTTTAAATGTTATGATTCCACAAAAGGTATCTAATATAAATTTCACACATAATGATTCTGTTTTTTCTTTAGGTTCTAAAAGGCTCGGAATAAATTTAGGTTTTCGTTTTGCTAAAGTTTTTCCGTTTTCAAATGTTTCGCCAAGAAATAATGTCGAATGGAATACTGGTTTTGGAGTTTCGACATTATTTTATGACGCCAATCACAAACGTCACGAAGACATTATGATTGGCGAATATAAAAATGATAATAATAAAACGTACGATTATGGTTTGACTAGCCTATTTTTATCGCAAGGCATAAAATTAAATTTCAGAAATGTAGGTTTACAATTTAATTATCAATTTACACCTTATGGTTTATTTGAAAAACGAATTGAACCCAATTTTGGAAGTCAAAGTTTACTATTCGGAATTTATTACAGACAGTAACTTTATTCAATAATAACTTTCTTGAAAATTTGTTGGTTTTCTGAAGAAATCACACACATGTAAATACCAGAAGTCAATTGTGAAACTGAAAGTTGCTCTGTTAATTGCGAATGGTTAAACTCTTTTTCTAAAACAGTTTTTCCATTAACATCAACAACTTTTACAGCATAATTTTCAGCATTTAAAGTTCCTTTATTAATGTATAAATTATTTTTTGCAGGATTTGGATAAACCGTTACTTGATTATTAGCATTGAAAGCTTCATTTGACAATTGAGATGTATCGGCTATAGAAAAATGTAACATAGCTCCAACGGCAGCTTTCGTAACATTGAAAGCATAAGTGTCATCCATGTTTGCTAAAAAATCGTTTGGCGAATGTGTAACATTTGATTCGTTGGTTTCGTAAAAACCAGTGATCACTTCATTGTTGTCTTCAAAAGGAACATAATCTGAAGAATATGCAGGACCTAATAATGTGTTTAAATTGGAATATAAACCAACACAAGTAATCAATTCGTTAGTGATTGTATTTGAAGCAGCATTGTTTGTTGACGGCGTATTACTCATATCTCTTTCGCAAGTAATCGTATTGTTGATTTCTCCAGCAACACCACCAACTTGGTCGATATTAAATACTAGTTTTATGTCTAAATTAACACCATTTACAACACTGCTAACGTAATGCTGACTTCCTCTTAAGCCATCTTCTTCACCACTAAAATGAATAAATTTGATGGAATATTCTGTAGGAATACTTTGTAAAAGACGAGCGGTTTCTAATAAAACATTTGTGCCGCTTCCATTATCATTAGTTCCTGTACCAGAAACGGTGTCGTAATGTGCGCAAATAATTACAAAAGTATTTGGATATAATGTTCCTGTTTTGGTTACAATTAAATTTTTACAAACCGCAGTAGAACCTGGATAAGTAAATGGATCTTCAACCAATTGACCGGCAGTAAAACCATAACTTAAATACTTGTTTTTTATCCAGTTTAACGTGTTGGTTTGTGCAGCACTTCCTCTAATTTTTACTCCTAAATCTTCAAATTCAGTTAAGTTAGTTGTTGTGTTAGTTTGCGAAACTTGATTCACAACATCTTGATATCCTTGGATATAAGTTTGAGAGAAAGCAATTGTTTGCCCAAAAAATAGTAGTAGTACTTTTAGGCTAAATTTTAGATTAATTTTCATGTTTTTTGATTTGGTAAACAAATATATGAAAATAATCTAATTAAAATTGATAACTTATTCCTGCTCTAAATGATAAAATATATGGATTTAAATCTTGTTTTTTTATTGCGTTTAAAAATTGATATTGAAAACTTGGATACAATTCAAATTGTAATTTATTAGAAAATTTATAAATACCATAAACTTTTAAATTGGCACTAAAGCTTTGGTTTGTTATGGTTTCTAAACTTCCAATTTTTGTTTTCTCTTGAGGTGATTCTATGTAAACATCATTGTTTTTAATGATCGTATGGCTAATTCCGGTTGCAAATGCCAACCCGATTTTCTTATCATTTAATTTGTAATAAAACTCTAATGGAATTTCATACATACT
Source organism: Bacteroidota bacterium (assembly GCA_040385445.1). Classification (GTDB taxonomy): domain Bacteria; phylum Bacteroidota; class Bacteroidia; order Flavobacteriales; family Flavobacteriaceae; genus Flavobacterium. The sequence goes on from JAZKHI010000117.1 coordinate 7,152, forward strand.
TAAATCATGTGTCATTAGTAATTTATTCGATGGTGGAAAAGTTACGTTTGAATTGTTTTTAACGTCATTAAAAGTTAAATTATTTGAATTTGTTTTCTCAATTTCTGTTTTTGATGTAGCATTTATATAACCTAAACCAATTTGAATCCCAAGTTTTTCATTGGCCATCCATCTTAAAGCAAATCCATAATGTTCATTTGAAACATTTAAGTTGTTTGTTGATTTAAAATTTCCAGTTACCTGATTTTTATTTAGTAATCCATAACCAAAATATGGTGATAAAATAAATGTGTTTGTTTTGTTTTTAGTTACAACTTCAGTAGAATCTTTTTCTAAAAGTTTTTCTGTTTTCTTAATTGGTTTTTTAGCAATAGAAGCAATATTGGTCGTGTCTTTTACAACTATTTCTGATGCTACAACCTTATTGCTGTCTTTTGCAATTAAATTTTCTGTTGTTAAATTTTTATCAAAAGCAATTGTGTTATTATTTTCTAATGTATTAGAATTAATTGTGCTATTTGTTGAGTTATTATGTTTTTGTTTTGATTTATTTTTAAAAGTTAAACTTTTTGATTTTTGTTTTGAATTTGATTTGTTTTTAAGTTTTATATCCGAAAATTTAGAATTGGAACTATAATTTAAATTGCTTCTTTTAGTGTTTTTCCAATTGATTTGGTTATTGTTGTTTATGTTGTTTTTTCTGTTTGTTCTATTTTGTTTCGATTGATTTGAACCACTATTTCCTTTGGATTTAGTGTCGTTTGAAACTACATTATTTTTGTTGTTATTTTTTAAATGGTTCGATTCTGTTTCTCCATTAATTGAATTGTTGTCTTTAGAAAAGTTACGTTCTGTTTTCTCTTTTGAAGAATTATTTTCATTAGTTAAACTATTCGCATCAGAATTCTTGTTAGAATTGTTATTTGAATTACTATTTGAGTTTTCGTTAGAGTTTGTATTTGCATTAGAATTTACAACGGTTTCAGAATTGTTCTGATCTTTGTTGCTTTCAGAATTCGAGTTAAATAAATTACTTGAATACACCAATAATAGCGTTACCAAACAACCCGATAAAAATGAACCAAAAAATAGCCAAAAGAAGATTCTTCTTTTTTTCTTTTTTTCTTTTAATTCGTTTTCAATTTTATCCCAGCCATCTTCATTTGGAGTAAAATCCATTTGGTTTAAGTTGTCGTTAAAAAATTGTCCGATATCTTTTTTAGTATCCATTTTGAGCTATTTTACTTTTGAATTCTACTATTTGTTTTTTTAAGATGCTTTTCGCTTTGTATAAATTTGATTTTGATGATCCTTCTGAAATTTTTAGCATTTCGGCTATTTCTTTATGGGAATAATGGTCTAATTCATACAAGCTAAAAACTAATCGGTATTGGTTGGGCAAAGATTGAATTAATTCTAATAGTTTGTTGAGACTTATATCTATTTGGTTAATTTCAATTTCGGTATCCTGAATCGGATAAATTAAATTTTCAGCGGATTCAAAATGTAAAGAGTTTTTGAATTTTGAAATGGCTTTGTTAATCGTGATTTTTTTCATCCAACCTTCAAATGTGCCTGTGTTTTTGAAGTTGTCTATCTTGGAAAATATCTCAATAAAACTATCGTGTAAATTGTCTTCGGCTTCAGAAAAAGAAGTGCAATATTTCAAACTCAAATTGAAAAGTATTTTACTATAAAGACAGTAAAGTTCTTTTTGATGAACCTTACTGCCTTTTTTGCAACCTTTTATGATTTCGTTTAAGTTATTCAATTTTCAGAAAATTAAAAATATCTAATTACTCTAGTTTTCGTTTGTAAGCTATTTTTATTTACATCTGATGCAACACCAGTTTGTAAATTTATGGTTTTTGCTTGGGTTGTATTTGCTTCTGTTGAACTCCAATAATTAGCGTTTTCAAAGTTACCTAAATTTAATGGAGATAAGTTGTTGTAAATTTCTTGTAGCTCATTTTTTGAAGGAATAAACCAATCTTTTGTATTGTTAATGTTGACATTCTTCGCGCTTTTACTAGTTAAAGTTCCAGCGTTCAGATTACTACATATTGCTGGATTCGTGTAATAATTAGCTAAACTATTATGATAATTTAAAATAGAATACGTGTTTTGTTGACCACTACCAATTTGATTAAATTGTGAATTTGGGATATTCGAAGCCATGCATCCCCATTCTTCATTTGTTAAATCTGTTGGAGCTACTTCAATATATTGCCATCCGTTTGAATAATCACTTTTTTTGTAACCAATTATTCCGCCATTCAGACCAATATCTCCAATTTCAAAATCTTCAGAATTTTTGCAGTTTTTAATTAAAGTTCTTTCCGTATTATTTGATTTTATGTTGATTAAATTTTCTCCAGAAACAATTGCTTTATAATTTAAATTCCAAGAAGTTGCTACAGTAGAAGTTCCTGATAAGTTTATATTTAAATTTAATTCGTCATTTAAAAATAGAAATACCCAAGTACCCGTATAATTTGTGTTTAAATGATTTAAGTTAATTGTTCCATCAGTATTTGCTGTAAAAACGGCACCTGCAAATTCGTTGTTTTCGTTGTCTGTAAATGGTACTTTCCATACACATGGTCCTTGAGCGCCTTGTGAGTTTCCAAATAAACCACTGCAATATGATATGATGTCTTCTTTAGAGCATGCGTCAATTGCCATTTTCAATTCGCTATTATTGTTAACAGTAAATATTGTACCGTCAGCTAAAGTGGTTTGTAATGGATAACTTATACTAATTAAGTTATTGCTAGGAAGATTAGTTAAAAAATCACTAAACATAAGATCGCCAGTAATTGTTGTTTGATTTATAATTTGATGATTTTGATTGTAAACTAACAATTGAAAAGGATAAACAAAATCAATACAAACTATTGAATGTAAAGGATCATCATCGTCAGTTGCAACATTCTCCAGTAATTTGAATAAAGGATCACTTTTACTAAATATGTCTGTAATTTTTATTTTGTCGTCAAAATCATTATTCTGACAGCTTGTACTTAATAGCAAAAGTAGAATAGGCAGTAGGTTTAGGATTTTTTTCATTGTATTGTTTTTTGGTTATATGATATAGTATCAAAAAAATGAAAAGGTTGCTTGTAAAAATGAAAAAACCCTGAAAAAATTAATTTTCAGGGTTTAAATTATATAAAAAAGATGTTTCGTGTTTTGAGAAATATTTTTATTCTACTGGATTTGTTTCTTTCTTTTTGAAGTTTACAATGTATCTCAATCCGGTATTAAATTGGAAGTAAGTGTTGATGTAACTTCCGCTATTTTGTGTAATGTTAGTAAAACCACCACTGGCTTTTACTTCAAAAAAACTGATGAAATTTTTAGCAATATATATATCATAACCCATTCCTAAAACAAGTTTGTATTCATTGTCTTTTAATAAAATTGCTTCTTTTAATTCTGGGAAAGCGATTGTCTCAGAAGTTAAACCGTGGTATGGTTCATTGGTGTCAAAAATGTTAATCCCTAATGCTGCTTCTAAATATAATCTCCCACTTTTTTGTGGTTCTCCAATTATTCTAAACCCTAAGTCGAATGAGTTTGTGTTGTATGAATAATAATTTTGTCTTTTATCACTTCTAACACCATAATTAGAATTGTGGTAATTTAAAGTTATGGCATAAGTTGAATTTTCTTTCGGATCTTTAAAATAAATAATAGTTTGAAATCCTTTATTAATATTCCATAATTTTTTTCCAATTGAAGGTTGTTCCTCAAAGAAATTTGCATTATCAATACTTGAAGCGTGAGCTCCAATTGTTGGTCCGAATTCTATAGTCTGTGCGTTTGAAATATAAGTAATTAATAATGTTGCGATTAAAAAAATTTTTTTCATTCGTATGTGTTTAGTGCAATAATAAAATAGGTTTTAGTTGATATGAAAATCCCGATAATGTTGAAGTTATCGGGATTTAAAATATGCAAAAGAAAGATTATGCTTTTGGAGCGTCATCTTTTTTCTCTTCTCTTGGAGGTCTTGGCATTAATGCTTTTCTAGAAACTTTTTCTTTTCTAGTTTTTGGATCAACTC
>JAZKHI010000118.1:0-3224 GCA_040385445.1 Bacteroidota bacterium
TTCCCACCACTTTTCCAGTATTGAAAAAATGACAAACCGCAGCTGCTAAACCATCCGTAGAATCGAGATTTTTTGGTAAGGTTTTCAAGCCTAATAATTGTTGCAACATTTTCGCGACTTGTTCTTTACTAGCGTTTCCGTTTCCGGTAATTGCCATCTTTATTTTCTTTGGTTCATATTCTGTAATTGGAATATCACGAGACAAACCTGCCGCCATTGCCACACCTTGCGCTCTTCCTAATTTCAACATCGATTGTACGTTTTTCCCAAAAAAAGGCGCTTCAATCGCAATTTCATCTGGATGATAGGTATCGATTAATTCGATAGTTCGTTCAAAAATACGTTTCAACTTCATATAATGATCGTCCATTTTATTAAGTTGCAATTCGTTTAACTGAATAAACTCCATTTTTTTATTGACAACACGAATGAGTCCAAAACCCATAATGGTTGTTCCAGGATCGATGCCGAGTATGATGCGTTCGTTTGACAAAATTTTTGTTTCAGGTTTACGGTTTCAAGTTCAAAGTTTTGTTTCTTTGCAAAATGATTTCAAACAAAACTAAACAATATCTCACACTTATAATAAAACTGGTCATTGTTTTTGGCGCATTTTATTTTATTTACGACAAACTGGCTCATGATGATAAATTAAGTTGGAAACAGTTTTCGGATATTTTACAACATAAATTCACCATTGGTTGGATACTTTTTATGTTGTCTTTTAGTATTTTGAATCGTTTTTTGGAGATTTTAAAATGGAAGAATTTAGTTTTAGTCATTGAAAAAATCTCATTATTCACCGCAACAAAACAAGTTTTAGCAGGCGTTACTGCAGGATTATTTACGCCAAACGGAATTGGAGAATATGCCGGAAAAGCACTTTATTTTCCAAAGGCAGCAGCCAAACGCGTGTTGTTTTTAAACTTAATTTGCAACGGAATTCAAATGGTGTTGACTATCATTTTTGGATTAATTGGTTTGTTATATTTGGGTTACACCATGTACTTTTTCATCTTAATTGGAGTTGGGTTTTTAGTTTTGACTTTTCTATTTATCACGAAAAACGCCAATATAAAAGGCTATTCTATTGCTTTATTTTTAGAAAAAATTACTGAAATCCCGAAGAAAATCCATCAGAAAAATATTTTGTTAGCTATTGCTAGATATTTGACTTTTTCGCACCAATATTACTTTTTGTTTTTATTGTTCGGCGTTGAAATTGACTATTTCACTTTGATGGCCACTATCACAGCTGTTTATTTTATTGCGAGTTCGTTACCCTCATTTCAGTTTTTAGACTTTATTGTAAAAGGTGGCGTGGCGATTTGGTTTTTCGAAAAATTAAACATTGATGAATATATTGTTTTATTTATTAGTACTTTTATGTGGTTACTAAATGTGGTGCTTCCAGTTGTGATTGGAAGTTATTTTGTGTTGATTTACAAAACGCGAGATATTGCCACGAAAACACCAAGTCACTAAGATATTTTATGATTTTCTTTGCGCTACTTTTATTTCTTTATGCGGCTTTGATTACTCAATTGGCTTTTGGTATCACGAAAATGAATAAGCAAGCAACTACAAAAACATCCTCTCCCAAAACAACGTTTTCTATTATTATTCCGTTCAGAAATGAAGCGGAAAATTTACCCATTCTTTTAGCATCTTTAGAGAAATTAAATTATCCGACGGAATTATTTGAAGTGATTTTAGTGGATGATGAATCGGATGATAGCTGGAAGTTAGAAGTTGGAAGATGGAAGTACGAAATTGAAGTAATTCCTAACATCAGAAAAAGTAATTCTCCGAAAAAAGATGCGATTGAAACGGCTATTCATATTACGAAACACAATTGGATTGTAACTACAGATGCTGATTGTAAAGTTCCTGAAAATTGGTTAGCCATTTTTGATGCTGAAATTCAGGGAAAAGACATAAAAATGTGTGTAGGTTCTGTTGGTTATGCAAACGAAACTAGTTTTTTACACGATTTCCAGAATACTGATTTTTTGAGTTTACAAGGTGTAACGGCTGGAAGTTTTGGAATTGGGAAACCATTTATGTGTAATGGTGCGAATTTCGCGTACGAAAAAGGTTTTTTTAACCAATTAAATGGGTTTGAAGGCAATAATAATTTAGCCAGTGGCGATGATGTTTTTTTATTGCAGAAAGCATTAAAAACTTCTCCAGAGAAAATTTCTTATTTAGGCAATTTGAATATTGTTTTTACGAAGAGTTGCGATTCTTGGAAAGCGTTAATGCATCAAAGAGTCCGATGGGCGAGTAAAACGGCAGCTTACGCGAATTGGTATCCGAAAATTTTAGGAACACTTGTTTTCTTGACTAATTTAAGCGGATTACTTTTGTTAGTAGCGCCAATTTATGAGTCGGAATTGCTGAAAATAACAATTTATTTTTGGGTGTTGAAATTCGGAATAGACTTTATGTTCTTGAAATTTAGTTCGGCGTATTTTAAATTGCCTTTTAAGAACTTTTTGGGTAGTTTTTTATGCTATCCTTTTTTTACCGTTTCAGTTGTTGGAAAAGCGTTGTTCGGGAAATTTGAATGGAAAGAGAGAAAGTTCTAATAGCCCTGATGGAAGCGGCATCCTTAACACCCTTGGAAGGTTACAACCCTTCAAGGGTGTTAAGATATAGCGGACAGCAGGAAATAGCTTCAAAAAAAAACTACTTTTTCTGTAAAACAACTGGCATTTGAAATTCTGTTTTTACAGGCACACCTCTTTTTATCGCTGGATTAATTTTGGGAAAATCGGTTAATCGCAATTGGAAAATACTGTCCAATTTTGTTTTATTATATTCAATAGTATCTGAAATAATCGGTTCGAAATTCAAATCAGAAGTAGACGAAATCACTACTTTCACTTGAATCGTATCTAATTGCGGAAACAATTTCGCGATGCTATCGTCTTTCAATTTAGAATGTAATTGTGTAGAAAGTGTTTCGTAAAAACAACTTTGTTGACTATCTTTATCTGTTAACGAATCACATTCTGAAAAAGAAGGAAATTCGTCCACTTGATCCCAATTGATTTTTTTGAGTTCTTGTTCTAACAAATCCTTTTCATCGGGCACTTTTTTATCGAAAAACTGGCACGATTGTAGTGATATTAATAGGAATAAAGCAAATACTTTGTTCATTTATTTTTTTATACTTTTAGATTTTCAAAAATACACTTTTATGGAATATATTTTATTGA
>JAZKHI010000119.1:0-2402 GCA_040385445.1 Bacteroidota bacterium
CATTGCGCCACCATCTAGTTTAAAATTTCCGGTTTCTATAGGGTATAGTTTCATAAGAATTTAATTAATTACAAATAAACTCAAATATAAAGGATTTGATGCTAAAAGCGAGTTAAAAGCATCGTTTTGAAGTAGAATTTGTAATAAATAAAGAATATTCTGCTGATACTAAAAAAAAACACCCATTCGGAACGTAATTTTATGTTCTGAATGGGTGGTAATGAGGTTTTATAATGATTAATTACTCTTTTATCTGTTGAAACAAATCGTATAATTTTGAATTTTCGGCAGACTGAAAAGATTTCGTTTTTATCATTTTGTTAATATACTGAATCCTATCTATAGTTACTGGATGTGAACTTAGGAATTCAGGAATTGAAATAGTATTTTCTCTCTGTAAACGTTTAAAAAGAGTTGACATTCCTTTTGGATTAACACCATTGGAGGTTACTATTTTAAATCCTTCAATATCAGCTTCCCGTTCAAATTCTCTCGAAAAGGAGAGCGACTGTAATGTATTTACATTTTCCCCGAGTACAGCCATGACTCCATTTGCATCACCTAAAACGGTTGAAATAAACAAATAGCCTGACAAATTTCTGCACAACATTTTCATCGAATGTCTATGATTTACATGGGCAACTTCGTGACCGATTAAGCCCGCAAGTTCATCGTAATTTTTCATAGAATTAATAATTCCGGTATAAACAACTATACTACCATCAGGAAGCGCAAAAGCATTCATAATATCCGAATCAATTACGGTGAATTTTAATTGTTTGGTATTTTTTAGCTTCAATTCTTTGGCAAACAAATTCAAAGCTTTTGTTTTCTTTGTGTTAATGGTGCCTAAAAATGTGTTCTCTTCAAAAAATGTATTTCCTAATGCATCATCATAGCTATCCGGAATTAAAAACACTGATTTTTCACCTACCCAAGGGATTGCATATAAATAGCACAAAGCAACAAATCCAATAATAAATACAGCTATCCCCAAATGTATTTTAGTACCAAGATCTAACATTTTTTGGTACCAGCCAAGATGTCCGTTTGTGTTTCTAAAAATAGTTAATTCACTAATGAACTGAGCATCTTCAATCTTTAGAATCTGAACGGGATCGTTTCCATGTTGAAGTTCTAATAGGGCTCTTCTTTTATTAAAAGTTACAGCTGCTAATTCCCAAGTATACGTTTCGTTATTGAGGTTTTCAAAAATAAAAACCTCTTTTTGTGTATCAAAAATTAATACAACCTCCTGTGAAACAGAAGATGCACCATCATAAAAGACTCCAATTATTTTTTTCTTCATTGGTCTACATTACAAAATCTAAGTCTAAGAAGTCACTAATGTCTTCTCCAGTAGCATCTTTGAAATTTTCTTCAGTTTGATGAATAGTATTCAAATCAATAGTTCCTTCTAATTCAATATTTTCAAAAAGGTATTTCAGAGTTCGGGTAACAACCCATGCATAGCCAAGTCCAAGTGTAAAGATGATAATTAGTATATTTATAATGGCTAATTTGAAAAATCCACCACCTGTTACAGTTGAATTTAAGTTGATTTCTTTGCCGTCTTTATTTAAACTTAAATTATCAATGTAATATTCAAATAATTCTTTCTGCCACCAAAAAAGATAAATACCAAGGGTGAAAATACTTAAAAAATAACCTTTCAGATTGAGCATGAAATAATCACCTCCATCACCATTATACTCAAATTCAGCATCGCCAAAGCGAACATTTCCTAATAAATATTGTCTTAAATTCATTGTCATCCAAGAACCATAAATTCCGAATGTGATAATGGTAAAGAAAATCCATTTGAAGAAATTCACGGTAAGTTCTTTTTTGTCTCCTCTATAACCAAATCGGATACCTCTCCAAGAAGTTCTTGACATTCTATATCGGTATGAACCATGAATAGCTAAAGGTAAAATAGCCAAAAATCCCAAGTAAAACAAAAGCAATCCTACGAATGGAAATTTCAGATATAAAAACAAAAACAATAAGCCGTAAAGCACTAAGAAAATTAAGATTGCTTTTATAAAACCTTTAAACATTTCTTTACCGGTACCGTGAAAAGAAAACGAATCTCCGTTTAAAGAGGTCGCTCCATAAAGGAACTGTAGTTGTTTGGCTTTGGCCCATGGATAATAAATTCCCAGAGTAACAATAGTCAATAACCAATTGACGATTACCACGCCAAAAAAGTCTTTGCCATTTCCTTGAAATTCTAGTTTATAAGTAGGACGAGATTCTAAAGGGTTTTCCATAATTTTTATTATTAGTAATTTGGTTACAAGTAAATATTTTTTAAATATAGATTTAATTTTGATAATCAGGATATAAAATAGCTTTTTTCTATTTTTGCATTAGTTATAATAATGTTATCAATTATGGAA
>JAZKHI010000120.1:0-8465 GCA_040385445.1 Bacteroidota bacterium
CACAACAATTAATTTTATAATGCAAAAGTATAAAATTAAAGTATCTATCTTTGTATAAAATTAAACTCTATTACTTTCTTTTCTGAAATTGAAAAGAAAATTTTTATTTATGAATACCTCTAAAAAAATACTTGTTGCTCCTTTAAATTGGGGATTAGGACACGCATCTCGTTGTATTCCAATTATATACGCTTTAAAAGAAAATAATTTTACGCCCATTATTGCTAGTGACGGTGCTTCGCTTGAATTATTAAAAAAAGAATTTCCAAACGATATTTTTGAAACCTTACCAGATTACAATATTCAGTATTCTGAAAAAGGGGAAAATTTTAAGTTCAAAATATTTAAGCAGTTGCCAAAATTATTTTTTGCGATTCGAAAAGAAAAAAAAATAGTAGCAGAAATAATACAAAAACATGACATTTCTGGAATTATTTCAGACAATAGGATGGGAATTTTTTCGGCTAAAATCCCTTCGGTTTATATTACGCATCAAATCAATGTCTTATCGGGAAATACGAGTTGGATTTCGAGTAAATTTCACCAACATTTTATTAAAAAATATACCGAATGTTGGGTGCCAGATGTGTCTGAAGGCATTAATTTAAGCGGAAAATTAAGTCATGAAAATTCGGATTTAAAAAACATCAAATTTATTGGTCCGTTAACGCGATTTAAGAAAAGAAACTTACCAAAAAAGAACGATTTATTGGTAATTTTATCAGGTCCAGAACCGCAACGCACTTTGTTAGAAGAGAAATTACGCATTGAATTATCTGAATTTAACGGTTCGATACTTTTTGTAAAAGGATTAGTGGAAACCGAGCAAAAAACAGCTTCTCAGAATAATTTTACGTTTTATAATTATATGGAAGCTGACGAACTAGAAATTGCCATTCAGGAAAGTGAATACGTGATTTGTCGTTCGGGTTATTCTTCTATAATGGATTTGGCTTTTTTAGGTGCGAAAGCCTTTTTAATTCCAACTCCGGGGCAATTTGAACAAGAGTATTTAGCTAAAAAACTAAAGAAAGAAGGAAGTGTACCGAGTTGTTCGCAACATAAATTCACTTTAGATAAATTACAGAAAATTGATATTTATAGTGGTTTTAGAACCTATAATTTCAACCAGAATTGGGCGGAATTATTTGCTTGTTTTCAAAGTAAATGAAAACTCTGAACCTTTTTGAGGTGTACTTTGTACGAATATTTTTTCGTTGTGCGCTTCAATAATGTGTTTTACGATGGCCAATCCTAATCCAGAACCGCCTTCTTCACGAGAACCGCTTTTATTGATTCTGAAAAAACGTTCAAAAATTCGAGATAAATGCTGTTGTTCAATTCCGTCTCCGTTATCTTGAACACGAACTAAGACTTTATTTTTATTGATTTTTTCAATCGTAACTTCTGTTGTTCCGTTTTCCTTTCCGTATTTAATTGAATTCATCACTAAATTCGTTAATACTTGTTGTATTTTATCTTTATCGGCATACACATGAATAGGAGAAATATATTTTTCATCGAACATTAAAATAATATTCTTGGCATCTGCTTTCATTTCAAGTAAATCGAAAACATTCTGAACTTCACTAATAATATCGAATTTGGCGATGTCTAAGTTCAAATCGCCTACTTCAAATTTAGAAATCATATCTAAATCTTGCACAATATGAATCAATCTTTCCACACCTTTAGAAGCGCGTTCAATGTATTTTACTCGTAAGGTCTTGTCTTTTATAGCGCCACCTTCAATAAGCGTATCTAAATAACCTTGCACTGTAAACAATGGCGTTTTCAGTTCATGAGAAATGTTTCCTAAAAATTCTCTTCTATATTCTTCACGAATATTTAAAGATTCAATTTCAATTTTTTTCTCTTTGGCGAAATTTCTAATATCGTTGGTTAAGGAAGAAACGTCAGTTGTAACCGTTTTGTTTTTTAGGGAAGTAGCATCCAAAATAGAAACCTCATCGTATAATTTTTTAATACGTTTATAGATGAAAACCTCCACTCTATATTGTATTAAGAAGAAACTAAAAACAAATAGAGTTATTGGAAAAGCCAGTAATATGAATACATTAATGGGCTGGACAAAATAGTTGTAAACCAACAAACTGAATACTACAAATAATGAAATATAAATGGAGGATTTAAAGGCAAACTTGTATGATTTATTGAAGTTAATCGCCATTTAATTCTATTTTGTAACCTACACCTTTAATGGTTTTAAATACGTCTTCATCAATTTTTTCACGAAGTTTTCTAATGTGAACATCAATTGTTCGTCCACCAACAATTACTTCGTTCCCCCAAACTTTATCTAAAATTTCGGCTCTTGTGAAAACTTTACCTGGTTTTGACGCTAATAAGTAGAGTAATTCAAACTCTTTTCTTGGTAAAACAATGGTAACTCCGTCTTTAATTATTTTATATTCTTCACGGTTAATTTGCAAATTACCAACAGATAAAGTCTCTGAATTCTCAGCTTCTTCGTCTTTTAATCTGCGTAATAAACCTTTTACTTTACTTACTAATAACTTTGGTTTAATTGGTTTGGCAATATAATCATCGGCTCCCACATCAAAACCAGCTACTTGTGAATAATCTTCACTTCTAGCTGTTAAAAAAGTAATGATAGTATCTTTTAAATCTGGAATTTCTCTAATTTTTTCGCATGCTTCCATACCATCCATTTCTGGCATCATTACATCCATAATGATCAAATGAGGCTTTACTTTTTGCGCTTGTTTTACGGCATCTTTACCGTTTTCCGCTTTAAAAACCTGATATCCGGCTTGCTCCAAGTTGTAGCCAACAATTTCTAAAATGTCCGGCTCGTCGTCAACCAATAATATCTTTATGTCTCTTTTTTTCATATCAACTATAAAAGTAATTAAAAAATTTAATTTGTGTCAAAATTATATATAAAAACCACAAATAAAACGTGTTTACAATTATTTAATATGTTAACACTAACTTAACAATCTGTGAACCTACTAATAACCTGCAAGTAACATTCACATAATTTACTTGGTTCTATTTTTGCATCAAAATAAATACAACCACAATGAAATTAAAATTTCTATTTATCGGATTATTCTTTTCAATAATCTCATTCGCACAAAATACGGCTAAAATTAGCGGTATTATTACAGATAAAGATAGTAAACAACCTGTAAGTTTTGTATCTATATCTTTAAAAGGTTTAATGACAAATGCAGAATCAGACATTAATGGTAATTATGAAATTGCTGTAAAACCTGGAACTTACACTATTGTTTATGCTTTTATTGGTTACAAAACTTCAGAAAAGCAAGTTACAGTTACTGATAATGAAACTTTAAATTTAAATATTGCTTTACAAGAAAATTCAAATAGTATTGAAGGAATTGTAATTACGGGTTCTACAAACAAAACTAAAGAAACAGCTTTATTGAAAGAACAACAAAAAGCAGTTGAAATTAAGCAAAGTATTGGTGCTCAGGAAATGACTCGTAAAGGAATTAGTAATGTAGAAGCTGGTTTAACCAAAGTAACTGGAATTTCTAAAGCTGAATCGAGAGGTTTATTTGTAAGAGGTTTAGAAAACAGATACAATAACTTATTGATTAACGATTTACAAGTTCCATCAAATAGTCCATTCAAAAAAATAATCCCATTAGATTTATTTCCAACGGATATTGTTGGGATTTTAAGTGTTTACAAAACATTTAATCCAAATATTCCTGGAGATTTCGCTGGAGCAACAATTAATGTTGAAACTTCAGAAGCACAATCATCACAAACTAAATTAACTGTTGGTTTCGGATATGTTACTCAAAATAATGGTGGCGATTTCTTAATTTCTGAAACAGCAAATAACGACCAAGGATTTTTCGGAATTCAAAAAAATCGTAGAGAGTTACCATCACAATATGGAAGTATTGGTGCGTACCGATTAAGTTCTACAGAATATAAAGAAGGTTATAAAAATAATTCATGGAATGTAGATAAAGTAGGTGCGCCAATAAACAATAGTATTAGTTTCAGTCATTCAGATAAATTTAAGTTTGACAAAGGCAGAGCTTTTTCGTACATCATTTCGTTAAATGGTGATAATAAATACCAAGTTAGAAAAGGTGCGGAACGTTCTTTCGTAGAAGGTTTAGGTGAATATAACAACAATTTATTCTCTCAATCTTATAGCTACCAAACAAGTGCGTCAACTTTAATTGGTTTAAAATATAAATCGGACAGATTTCAAGTGGCTGCCAACTCTATGTATTTAAGAACTACAGAAAGTTTAATTAAAGATCAATATGGTGTTTTATCAAATCAAAAATCTACACCAAACCGTTTTGTTAGAACCAATCAATTTGAGCAATCAGATTATTTTAACAACCAATTATTAGCGAGTTATAAATTAACTTCTAATGATAAACATAGTGTTAGAGGTGGAATTTCATATGTAAAAACAGTTTATGAATTACCGGATAGAAAATTCTTAGATGGTAAATTAAATGCAGATGGTTCTTTTGAGAATTCATATGGTGGAAACACATTAAACCGTCAACATTTTAGCATCAAAGGAAATTATTATGTAAGTGGCTTATTTGAATACAACTACAAATTTGGTAAAGAAGTAAATGGAAAAACTAATAAATTGGTAGTAGGTTTCAATTCATTTAGAAACAGCATCACTTCAAAATACCGTTTCTTCTCAACAAGAGCTTTAGCTGGAAGTTATACTGTAACAACATCAGTAAATGACATTAATGATCAAATTTTATCTGACATTGAAAATGGATTAATTTTCGAAAGAGAAGAATCTACTGGTGATTACAAAGTAAAATTAAACCAATTTGTAAATGCTGGTTATGCGAATTTATTTTTCAATTTATCTGAAAAGTTAGAAATCAATGGAGGTGTTCGTTTCGAAACTTCAGAAAGAACTATTAAATTCAGATCAATTTCAGATTCATTCGACAATCCATACAGAAAAAATGTAGAAAAAAAGAATTACTTTCTTCCATCTATCAATACAAAATATTCTATTACAGAAAAAGCTAACATTCGTTTTGCAGCCTCACAAACTATGACAAGACCTGTTTTAATGGAAGTTTTACCAATTCAATTTGTAAATCCTGACGGAACTGTTGAAACTGGAAATGGTGATTTAAAAGATACTGAAAATTTAAATGTAGATTTAAAATACGAATACTTTTCAGATAAAAAAGACATGGTAGCAGTTGCGGTTTATGGTAAAAACATTCAAGACCCTATTGAAAGAATATTTAAACCAAGTGCGACTCAAATTACAACATTCCAAAACTCAAAAGTGGCTAATTTGTATGGAGCGGAATTTGAATTCATTTTCAACTTAGCTAATATTTCTGATAAACTAGATAATGTGTCTGTCGGATTAAACACTTCGGTAATGAAAACGAAAGTAGAAATTGCAGACGACAATAAATTAGAAAACAATCCTACTAGAGAATTACAAGGCGCTTCAAATTGGATTATTAATGCCGATGCGAAATATGAATTTAAATTAGGTAAAAAAATTACTAATACGGCTACAGTTATTTATGGTGTTAAAGGTAAAAACATTTATGCTGTTGGAACGGCAGGTTTAGATAACATATATGAAATGCCTTTTCATAAATTAGATTTTGTATACTCTACTAAATTTACTAAAAATTTAAGTGCCAAATTTTCAGCTGATAATATCTTAAATCCTTATCAAAGATTTGAATTAGGAAATGAAAGCAAGTTTGAAATACTTGAACCTTCTTTAGTATTAAAAGAATATAAAAAAGGTGTTGGTTTTAGTTTGAGTTTAAGTTATACGTTTTAATAACGACATCAAATCCTACTTCGGTAGGATTTTTTGTTTACAAATATTTTACATTACTCGAAATTCTTAAATATTTGATAATAATGAGTTAACCTCTTTAAATGATAACAAATATAAATTTGCTTATCAAAATTAATGAAAAATAAAACAACAATTAAATAACTAAAAAATGAAAAAATTAGTATTAAGCTTAGCTTTAACAACATTATTATTTGTTAGCTGTTCAGAAGATGACAACGAAACAATTACTACAAAAACACCTGTTGTAGGTGAGATTACTGGTGACATTACTGCAAGTAAAACGTATGCTTTTGGTAATTATACTTTAAATGGAATCGTTAGAATTAAATCTGGAGCTACTCTTACTTTTGATGCTGGTTCTATTGTAACGGCTAGTGTTGGAAATGGTGTTGATGCATTAGTTGTAGAAAATGGTGGTAAATTAATTATAAACGGTACTGCTGCAGAGCCAGTTGTATTTACAGAAAGTTCTCAAACTCCAGGTTCTTGGGGAGGAATTATCATGTATGGAGATGCACCAATTGTTGGAGCTGCTGGTGTAACAACTGCAACTTCAGAAGATGGTTTAGCATTACCTTACGGAGGAACAAATGCAATTCACAATGGTGGTTCATTAAAATTTGTACGTGTAGAATATGCAGGTAAAAAAATTACTGATGGAACTTCAGAAATGAATGGTTTCTCATTTTACTCTGTAGGTTCAGGGACAGTTTTAGAAAACTTAGTTTCTTACAAAGGTGCTGATGATGGATTTGAATTTTATGGTGGAACTGTAAGTGGTAAAAACTTAATTTCTTACGGAAACTATGATGATTCTTTCGATTGGCAAGATGGTTGGAGAGGACAAGACAATACAAACTGGTATGCTTACCAAACTGGTACTGGAAATTTCGGAATGGAAATTGAAGCGAAATCTGTAAACAATGCATTTTGGCCTAAAGTTTCAAATATTACTTTAAAAAGAGCTGCAGGTACAGTAACTGAAAACGGTTCAGCTGAATACGATGCTATCCAATTTAAAAAAGAAGGAAATGGAGAATATTCTAACGTTTTAATTGAAGGTTATACAACTACAAATGCTGTAATGTGTAGAATTCAAGATGCTGCTACAAACACTAACCAAGTAAATGCGTCTAAAATTAAATTAACTAACGTTAAAATTATTGGTGGAACTACAGAATTTGGAGCAGGTACAACAGCTTTTTCAGTAGCATTCCCAACAGGACAATATTCTGCAAGCACTACTGCTGCTGGTGCCGCTATTGCAACTGGAGCTTGGTCTACAGTAGGAACTTCAAACTTAATTCAATAAGTTTATAATAAACTTCGAATAAAAATAAATCAAATACGATTATTAGAAATTAATAATCGTATTTTTTTGTGTTGAATTTTCCAATGTTACCAAATTGTTAAGTTTTTGTTTCGTAATTGTTAATTACATTATATTTTGTACTTTTACTTTAGTATTAATTATAAAACTTAACTACTATGAAAAATTTAGCTCTAATTTTTAGTTTATTTATATTTACAGCTTTCGGTTTTGCACAAGAAGTTGAACCTACTGCTGAAGAAATTGCTCCTAATACTTTAAAAGTTACTTTTTATCATTCTAATGGAAAAGTAATGCACCAAGGCAATTATGTTGATGGAAAATCGGATGGTTTATGGAAATCATATGATGAAACAGGAAGTTTAATTGCTGAAGGTTCTTTTGATCAAGGTAAAAAAACAGGTCTTTGGAATTTTTATACTACGAAAGCTCTTAGCGCAGTTGTTTATTCAGACAATGCAGTTGCTAATGTGAAAAAATTCAACACAAACGCTTTAGCTGAAAAATAAACCCGAAGAATGTTATATAAAAAAACCACGTTTTCACGTGGTTTTTTTTATAACTATACTTTTAAAATTTCATCTTCACTTAATAATTTCTGAAAGCGCAATTTTAAAATAATTTGCGCAACTGCAATCACATCTTTTTCACAATATGTGGCAATTCGGTCAATATCTTTTTCTTTATAAAAAACATTGGCAACTTCACTTCCATCAATATCATCTTTTGGAGAAGGCACGCCTAAAACTTTCGTTAATAATTTTAAGGATGTGAAATGCTTATAATCGCCAAACTTCCATAACTCTAACGTATCTAAATGCGGCACTTCCCATGGTTTTTTTCCCATTAAGTTCAACTTTGCAGGAATTTTTATGCCGTGGATTAGCATTCTTCTAGCAATGAAAGGAAAATCGAATTCTTTTACGTTGTGTCCACACATCACGTGTTGTGGTAAATTGAAATGATTATTGATTAAGTTCGAAAACTCAATTAATAACCGTTCTTCATCACCTTGAAACGTGGTGACTCTAAATTGTCTTTCTCCGTTTTTCTGAGTAAAATATCCAACAGAAATACAAACAATTTTTCCGAATTCGGCCCAAATTCCGGCTCTTTCATAAAAATCCTCTGGTGTAATTTCGTCCTTTCTTTGGTATTGTGTTTTAAGGGCGAATAATTCTTGAAAATCGGCGTCTAAATCGCTAAAATTTTCTGATTCTGGTACGGTTTCAATATCTAAAAACAAGATATTTTCTAATTGAATGGCGTGTAACATAA
>JAZKHI010000121.1:0-5129 GCA_040385445.1 Bacteroidota bacterium
TTTGTTCGAAATGCAAATTGACACCTTCTTCTCTACATCTTTGTTGCAATAATTGTAGTAAGGTTTTTCTTGAACAACCACAAAAACCATTTCCAGCGATACTGACTTCTTCACCATCACGAGCGATAATAATATCGTCCCAATACGCAAATTTGCTACGAATTAATTCATACGATTGCATGTCGCGTTTTAAGAATTCACCTAAAGTTTCATCTGAAAACACCACTCCAAATCCGAAACTATCATCGGGTTTGTTGCGCTCATACACATCGATTTGACAATGTGGCATGGCTTTTTTGGTTAATATTGAAAAGTAAAGTCCGCCGGGACCACCACCAATTACTGCTATTTTCATATTTTTAATTTTAACCCTTCGAGGGTTTGAAACCCTCAAAGGGTTCTTGATTATTTTTTCATAAAATCAAATGCGCCTTTACGCAAATTGATATTGTATTCTAAATAGGCTTTTAAACACGATAAAAAATTGGACCAACCGAATGAATTCCCGGAAAGCCATTTTAATCCGGCTTCGTTATTTTCCATGCTTTTTTCTGAAATAGAAACTAAAGTTGAATTGTTTTCTTTTTCTGAAAGCGTGATTTCTACAAGTAATTCAAATCCTGAGTTATCCCAATAAAAAGAAATGTATTTGTCTTTTTCAACTTTCTGAACTTTTACTGGGCATTCGAAATCGAATTCAGGAAATTTCCAGATTAGGTTTTTTCCTTCTTCCATGATTCCTGTGCTTTGAGAAATGAAATAATTGGTCATTTTTTCTGGAATGATAATCGCATCAAAAACTTCATTGATTGGTTTTTGAATTTGCATCGCACATTTTATCTCTAACTTTTCCATAAAATTTTATCTTTTAATTGAGAAGATTTCTCCAAGTTTGGAATAATTGGAACCTGCTAAACGAGCTACAGGTTTGTATGTATCTAAATTGATTCTGTGATTTTCTAGCAGAATAGAATCGTCAATATGCATGGTAATGATTTTTCCAATGATGATACAAGCGCCACCATTTTTATGGTTTTCGATAAAATAATGATGTACCATTTCACATTCAAAATGCACTAAACTTTCTTTAACGCGTTTCGGTTTGATGTAAATGGAATCAATTGGAGTGACTTTTGCTAATTCGAATTCGTCAATTTCAGAGGAAACACTTTGCGAAGTAGTATTCATTTGTTCCACTACATCTTCGGTTACTAAATTGACTACAAATTGTTTGTTTAGGATGATATTATTTAACGTGTCTTTGTTCTTATTTCCGGTTCGAACCGTAGAAAACATAACGTGTGGCGGATCTTCACTCACAACATTAAAAAATGAAAAAGGCGCTAAGTTATTGGTTCCGTTACTATCAACTGTAGAAATCCAGCCAATTGGGCGCGGAATCACGGTTCCAGTTAATAATTTGTATAAAGCCGAAGATTCGGTATTTTGAATATCGAATTGCATTTTTGAGTTTTTATTATCCTCAAAAATAAGTTAAAAAAAATAATAATTATATTTTTTTGGCTTTTAAATTTTGTGATATTTTTGGTAATTTGTTACTTAATTACCCACATCAACATATTTTTATTGGCTTTTAGAAGCACGTCAATTTCTTTCATGCTTTCGTTGGAAACGGCAGGACAACCCCAACCTTCTGGCGTGCCATCAGGATAAACTTCATCTGACGGGATTTTCTCCCAAGAATGCAAAACGATAGCACGTTTTACAGCGTTTGAATTGGTTTTATCTTTTCCGATTAACAAATAATTGACTTTAATTCCCCATTGGCTGACGCCCCGAGAACTAATAAAATATTTTCCGATGGAAGAACAATGAGAATCGGGTTCGTTTGAAATTGGCGCATCTTCTTTACTTGACGTCCAACTCCAAATATGATCTCCACAACCATGACTTACTACATATGATTTTGTCTTTTTATTAGTCTTTAAATCGTATACAAAAAAGCGTTTTAAACCAGAATGTAAATCTAAATCGATAAGTATAAATTTGTTTTGATTGAGGTTGTTCTTTTTCACATAAGTCTTTGCTTCTTTTAAGTAAGAAGTATAATCTTTAGCTTTAATTTCTAATCTAGGCGTTTCTTTTTGGCAAGAAAGAAACAGGATGGTTAATAGGAAAATTTTAACGTACTGCATTGGGGTTTTATTTTGATAACGGAGTTCTAATTAATTTATTATTTATGAAAACAAATTTGCGAAAAATTCAATATTAATTAGAATAAAATAAAAGGAGAAACACAGAAATAGAAGGGTTAAAATTACTCTCCAAAACAGTTCTAATTCTTTTAAAGAATATTTCAAAAACAGGAAAAACAGAAGTGTAAACACTATTGCAATGATTAAAACATAAAGTAAAAGTGCGCCAATATCGCCAGTCAAAAACATAAAACTTAGATTAGGTTGTAAATATAGAAAATTATAAGATTGCTTCGTTCCTAGCAATGACTGGAAACAAAAAAATCCCAATTTTCATTGGGATTTTAAATTATATCAAGATATATTATTTCAATTTCTTTTTGATTTCAATTTCGTGGAAACTTTCAATGATATCGTATTCTTTAATATCGTTGTATCCTTTAATTTGCATACCACAATCGTATCCTTTAGAAACTTCTTTTACATCGTCTTTGAAACGTTTTAAAGCTACTAATTCTCCTGTGAAGATAACAACACCTTCTCTAATTAAACGGATTCTGTTGTTACGGATAACTTTACCATCTGTAATCATACATCCAGCAATTGTACCCACTTTAGAAACTTTGAATAACTCTCTAATTTCGGCAGTACCTGTAATTTCTTCTTTCAATTCTGGAGAAAGCATTCCTTCCATTGCGTCTTTTAAGTCGTCAATAGCTGCGTAAATAATAGAATAGTTACGGATATCGATTTCTTCTTTGTCAGCTAAGGCTTTCGCATTTCCTGCAGGACGAACGTTAAATCCGATAATAATCGCATCAGAAGCAGAAGCTAATAATACGTCAGATTCAGTAATCGCACCCACTCCTTTATGAATGATATTGATTTGAATTTCTTCCGTTGATAATTTCGAGAACGAATCAGATAAAGCTTCAACCGAACCATCCACGTCTCCTTTAAGGATAATGTTTAATTCTTTAAACTGACCTAATGCGATACGACGACCAATTTCTGAAAGCGTAATATGCTTTTGCGTACGAACAGATTGCTCACGCGCTAATTGTGCACGTTTCGTAGCAATTTGTTTTGCTTCTCTTTCGTCTTCGTAAACATTAAATTTATCACCAGCTGTTGGTGCTCCGTCTAAACCTAATACTGATACTGGAGTTGATGGACCAGCCACTTTAATACTGTTTCCTCTTTCATCAAACATGGCACGAATTTTACCATGATTTTTTCCAGCTAACATGTAGTCACCAATTTTTAATGTTCCGGCTTGTACTAAAATTGTAGATACATAACCACGGCCTTTATCTAATTGTGCTTCTACAACAGTTCCTTGTGCTGGTTTATTTGGATTAGCTTTTAGTTCTAAAACTTCCGCTTCTAACAATACTTTTTCTAATAATTCTGGAACTCCTTGTCCGAATTTAGCAGAAATATCGTGAGATTGGTATTTTCCACCCCAATCTTCCACAAGTAAATTCATACCTGCTAATTGTTCTTTAATTTTTTCTGGATTCGCATTTGGCTTATCCACTTTATTGATAGCAAAAATCATTGGAACTCCAGCTGCTTGAGCGTGAGAAATTGCTTCTTTCGTTTGTGGCATGATGTCATCATCCGCCGCAACTACGATAATAGCAATATCGGTAACTTGAGCTCCACGAGCACGCATCGCCGTAAAGGCTTCGTGACCTGGTGTATCTAAGAAAGCGATTTTTTGACCACCATCTAAAGTTACTCCGTAGGCTCCAATGTGTTGTGTAATACCACCCGATTCTCCAGCAATAACATTTGCTTTACGAATATAATCCAGTAAAGATGTTTTACCGTGATCTACGTGACCCATTACCGTAACAATTGGCGCTCTGAATTCTAATTCTTCTTCTGTATCTTCAACAACTACTGCATTTTCTTCAATATCTGTAGTGATAAATTGCATTTCGTAACCAAATTCGTCAGCAACAATTGTTAATGTTTCTGCATCTAAACGTTGGTTCATGGTAACCATGATTCCTAATGACATACATGTTCCGATTACTTTTGTAATTGGCACATCCATCATTGTAGCAATTTCACCAACTGTAACAAATTCTGTTACTTTTAGGATTTTGCTTTCTAAATCTTGTTGCGCTAAATCGTCATCTGTACGTTGACGGTGCGTATCTCTTTTATCTCTTCTATATTTTGCCGCTTTAGACTTATTACCTTTTCCTTGTAATCTTTCTAAAGTTTCTTTAATTTGATTTTTTACTTCTTCTTCAGTAGGCTCTACTTTTACAACTGGTGTAGTTTTGTTGAAACCTGGTTTTTTGAAACCACCTCCACCTTGTCCGCCTTGGTATGGTTTTTTTACGAAACCACCTTGACCACCACCTTGCGTGTTTCCAGTACCTGTACCTCCAGCACCTGGAGTTCCTGGTTTAACGATTCTTTTACGTTTATTCGCTGCAGAACCGGCTGCGCCTGGAGTTCCTGGCGTACCTGGTTTGTTGGCAGCACCTGGTGTACCTGGTTTTTTAAACTCTTCTTTCTTTTTCTTAGGTTTATTAAATTGAGATAAATCAATGGTTTGACCTGTGAAAGTAGCTCCTGAAAGCTTTGTATATTGAGTATCTAACTTCACTTCAATTGGAGTTCCGTCAGCATTAAATTCTTGTGGTTGAATTGATGGCTCTTCTGCTTTTGGCATTGGAGTTTTTTCAGCTTTTTCAAAAGATTTTTTCTCAGTTTCTGCAGGTTTGTCTGAAGTATTTTCTGCAACTACCGGTTTTTCTTCTTTTGCAACAGCATTATTTTCTTGAGCAACAACAGGTTTCTCTTGAGCAACTTGAGCTGGTTTTTCCGCTTTAGGTTGTTCTTGTTTTTTAGGATTTAAATCGATTTTTCCTAAAGTAACAGGAGCTGTAACTACAGCTTTCGCTTTAATTACTTCTTGTCTTTGTCTTTCTTCTTCTGCAAGACGTTTAA
>JAZKHI010000122.1:0-6861 GCA_040385445.1 Bacteroidota bacterium
AACCTACAATTCCAATCATTGCAGCGTTGTCTGTTGTGTATTCAAATTTTGGAATGTATGTCTTCCATCCGTATTTTGTTTCGGCTTCTTTCAGTGTGTTTCTGATTCCTGAATTGGCTGAAACACCACCGCCAATTGTAATTTGTGTAATACCTGTTTCGGCTACTGCCAATTTCAATTTATCCATTAAAATTTGGATAATCGTATATTGAATAGAAGCGCAAATGTTGTTTAGATTTTCAGCAATGAAATTCTCGTTTTCGGCCACTTTTTTCTGTACGAAATATAAAATTTGTGTTTTCAATCCGCTAAAACTAAAATTCAATCCATCTACTTTTGGTTTTGTAAATGGAAAAGCTTTCGGGTTTCCTAATTGTGCATATTTGTCAATCAAAGGTCCGCCAGGATAGGGAAGTCCTAGTATTTTTGCGCTTTTATCAAATGCTTCTCCTACAGCATCATCCGTCGTTTCTCCAATAATTTCCATATCGAAAAAACTTGAAACTTTTACAATTTGCGTATGTCCACCAGAAATAGTTAAAGCAATAAACGGAAATGTTGGCTTGTCAAATCCATCTTCATCAATGAAATGCGCCAAAATATGCGCTTTCATATGATTGATTGCTATTAGTGGAATGTTTAATCCTAAACTTAAAGATTTAGCAAAACTTCCTCCAACTAAAAGCGAACCCATTAAACCTGGACCTTGAGTAAAAGATATACAATTTAAATTTTCTTTGGTAATTCCGGCTTTTTTAATTGCCATTTCTACCACAGGAACTATATTTTGTTGGTGTGCACGAGAAGCTAATTCAGGTACAACACCTCCATATTCTTCATGAACTTTTTGTCCAGCCACAATATTTGACAATACTTTATCATTGCATAAAACAGCTGCAGACGTATCATCGCATGAACTTTCTATGGCTAAAGTGTAAATATTTTTAGAATTTATAATACTAGGCATGAAATTTGGTATAAACTATTGTAAATGTCTTACAAAATTGCTTATTTTTGTTGCTATAAGCAAATAAAAATAGATTTGTTTTTCAAAATTAAATAATTAATATATCAAATCGGTAAAAAAAATATTTGTTCGTTCCATAATTGGGATTCTACTTTTGTTGCTTATAGTAGCCATACTATTGGCCTTACCTGTCGTACAAACAAAACTTGGTGAATATGCTACAGATCAACTAAAGGAAGAATATGGCGTTGATATTACAGTTGAAAAAGTAGCAATTAACCCTTTTGGTGGCGTAAAATTAAGAGGTGTTTTAGCTAGAGACCATCATAATGATACTTTATTTCATTTCAATAGAATTAATACTACAATTTTAAGTTATAAAAAACTATTTGATAACGGACATCCTTATTTTGGTGACTTACAAGCTGATGGTTTGAATTTAAAAATCAGACAATATAAAGGCGAAAAAGACACTAATCTTGATAAATTTGTTGCAGCTTTTGATGATAAATCTGGAAAGCCCTCTTCAGGAAAATTTAGATTAAAAATCAATTCAATTCAATTGCAAAATAGTCGTTTTAGATACATTGATGAGAATTTAAAAACCCCAAAATTATTAGATTTCACAAATCTTAACGGACAATTAGACGACTTTTTCGTAAAAGGTTCTAGTGTATATGCTTACGTGTATAAAATGTCGTTTAAAGACCATAGAGGTTTAGTAATGAGGAATTTAACTTCTGATTTCACGTATACCAAAAAGAACATTTTATTAAACGAATTAGAATTAGAAACGGAAAATTCTTCATTTAAGGGAAGAACAGAATTACGTTACGACAGAAAAGACTTCAAGGATTTTAATAATAAAGTTATTTTCGATTTAGATATTAAAGAAGGAAAAATTTCTAGTAATGATTTAAATTACTTTTATCCAGAATTCGGTAAAAATCAAAAATTCTATATAGATTCTCACATTTTAGGTACTTTAAACGATTTGAAATTTAATAATTTAAAATTCAATGATTTAAATGATAATGAAGTTGTTGGAAATCTTCATCTGAAAAATCTCTTCGGAAAAGGTGATCAGAAATTTTATTTAAAAGGAAGTTTTGATAGATTAACTGCTAGTCAAGCAAGTGTAAGTAGGGTTTTACCTAATCTTTTAGGAAAAAATTTACCGAAACAATTACAAAAATTAGGTCGTGTTGATTTGAAAGGTGATGTAGAATTAACTCAGAAATGGGTGATTGCAGATATTGATTTATTTTCAAAATTAGGTCACGTTATTGGTGATTTTAAAATGGATAAAATCGATGATATTGACCGTGCAATTTATAATGGAAAATTTGAATTAGATAATTTCGATTTAGGTGCCTTTTTAGATGAAAATGATTTAGGCAGAACTTCAGTTGTTTTAGATGTAAATGGAACTGGATTTTCTAAAAAATACTTGAATACCAAAGTGAAAGGTAACATTGGAAAGTTTAAATACAATGGGTATACTTATCAGAATATAAATGTGGATGGAACGATGAAAATGCCTTATTTTAAAGGTTTTTTTGATAGTAAAGATCCAAATTTAAAAATGACTTTCAATGGATTAGTTGATTTAAGTAAAAAGAAAAAAGAATACGATTTTGATGCTAAAATTGAATACGCAAATCTTAAAAAAACAAATCTGTACACGAAAGATGCCAAATCTATTTTTTCTGGAAATATAACCATGAAAGCCAAAGGAAACACTTTGGATGATTTAGCTGGAGTTGTTGATTTGCAAGACATTTCATATAGTAATCAAAAAGCGGATTACTCTTTTGATAACGCTTTTATTACATCTTCTTTTGATGCTGATAATGTGAGAACAATTACTTTAAATTCATCAGATATGATTGATGGTAAAGTTGTTGGAAAATATCAAACCAAACAAATAAGGAAAATTTTAGAGAATGCTGTTGGTAGTTTATATGCTAATTATTCACCTCATAAATTATCTAGAAATCAGTTTTTAGAATTTGATTTTACAGTTTATAATAAAATTTTAGAAGTATTTTATCCAGATGTTTCTATTTCAGAAAACACGCATGTAAAAGGAAAAATTAATGCCGATGAAGGTTTGTTCAAGTTTGATTTTAAATCACCCTTAGTAAATGCATTTGAAAATAGATTTAGTGGAATTAAAATTGATATCGATAATAAAAACCCTTTATATAACGCCTATATTGAGTTAGATAGTATTAATACGAAGAAATATAAAGTATCTGATTTTAGCTTGATTAATTTAACGCTAAATGATACATTATTTGCAAGAACAGAGTTTAAAGGTGGTGTGAAAGGTGAAGATAAGTTCGATTTGAATTTATACCACACTATTGATGAAAATAAACAATCAGTTATTGGATTCAAAAAATCGGATATCACATTCAAAAATTACCAATGGTACATTAATGAAAAAGAAACTAATGGCAATACCGTAGTTTTTGATAAAGGTTTCAAAAACTTCAATTTCAATCAATTAATATTGTCTCATAACGATCAGTTTATTGATTTTAATGGGGAAATGCGAGGAAGTACATTTAAAGATTTCAATTTTACATTTAATGACGTTGATATTTCTAAAGTCACACCAGATATTAAAAATTTAGATCTCGGTGGTAGATTAAACGGGGAATTAAAATATAAACAAGATGGTTTAATTTATGAGCCTTCAACTGATTTAACGATTGACAGTTTAGTTGTTAATGATATAGCAGTAGGAGATTTAAAAGTTGATGTTTCTGGAGATGAAAGCTTTAAAAAATTTGATGTTAATGCTTCAATTTCACACGATGGTGAAGAAACTTTTTATACAACAGGATTTGTAGAAATTATAAATGATAAAACCATTTTAAATTTAGATGCTGGCTTTGAAAAATTTAATATTAAACCTATTGGTGGTTTCCTAAAAGGAATTTTAGATAATGTTCGTGGTTTTGCTGACGGACGAGCTCATATTGTTGGAACATTTGATAATCCTGATATAGAGGGAGTTTTATATCTAAATGATGCGGGTTTACGAGTGCCTTATTTAAATGTAGATTACGATTTCGATAAAAATTCAAAAATTGATTTAACAGAAGAAAAATTTATTTTTAGAAATATTGATATTACAGATACTACAAATGAAAAAACAAAAGGAATTTTAAGCGGAACTATTTCTCATGATAAATTTGCAGATTGGGAAATGGATTTAAAAGTTACTTCTGATAGATTATTGGTTTTAGATACGCAAGATTCTGATGATGCCTATTATTACGGTAAAGCCTATTTTGATGGTTATGCAACAATTGAAGGACCAATAGAAGCTTTAGTAATTAATGCTCAAGGTCAAAGTGCAAGAGGAACATCTATTAAAATTCCTGTGAATGATTCGGAAAGTATAAGTGAAAATGGACTTGTTCATTTCACAACTCGAGAAGAAAAATATGGTACCAAAGACTCTAAAAGTAAACAAGCAAAAACTTACCAAGGAATTGATTTAAATTTCGATTTTGATATTACACCAAATGCTGAAATAGAAGTAATATTAAACCGTGAAACTGGACATTCGATGAAAGGAACAGGAAATGGTTCTATGTTTATGAGTATAAATACGTTGGGTAAATTTCAAATGACAGGTAACTTCATTGTAGATAGAGGAGAATATTTATTTAGATACGGAAGTATTATTGATAAAAAATTCATCGTTAAAAAAGGGGGAACAATTGACTGGGAAGGTGATCCGCTTGGTGCGAAACTAAATTTAGAAGCAGTTACTACTAATATTTACGCTAACCCAAATGTTTTATTAGAAAATAATAGTTCTAACAAAAAAATACCAACTGAAGTAAGTATTTTGATTACTGGTGAATTAGATGCACCACAATCTGATTTCAATATCAATTTCCCTAATGTAAGTTCGGCATTAAAAAGTGACCTAGATTACAAATTACAAGATAAAGATTTCAGACAACAACAAGCTTTTGCCTTATTAGCAACTGGTGGATTTATTGCGCCAAATAATACCAATTATTTTGGTTCGTTATTTGAAAAAGCAAGTAGTATTTTTGGTGAAGTATTGTCTGATGGTGAAAACAAATTGAAATTAGGAGTAAATTATCAATTAGGAAACAAACAACAAGAAATTTCAGATAGAGCTTTGGTAACATTAACAACACAAGTTAATGACAAGATTAGTATCAATGGAAATGTTGGAGTTCCTGTTGGTGGAATCAATCAATCATATGTGGTTGGAAATGTAGAAGTTGAAATGAAGTTGAATACTGATGGAACTTTAACAGCACATGTTTTCAATAAAGAAAATGATTTAAATTCGAATACTATTGGTCAAAATATAGGCTATACACAAGGAATAGGTTTATCATACAGTGTCGATTTTGACGATTTTAAAGAGTTACTTCAAAAATTATTTAGATCTCAAAAATCAAAATCAAATCCAAATGATCCTGTGGATGAATCTGATGATTCTGAAACCAATCCAGAGTTTATCAATTTTATTGAAGAAACTAGAAAACGACAAATTAAAGAAGAGAAAAAAGTCGATCCTAAAGACAGAGTTCCAGATATTAATGATTTGGATTAATTAATAAATTCTGTTAAAACCTAAAAATTTATTAACGAAAACGTTTGAAACTATTATTATGCTAAAAAATAAGTCTTTTTTTAGCATATTATGTAATTTCCTTTGCTAATTTTACAATAATATAATTTTGAATATGTCATCAACAATTAAAAAAATAGGAGTTTTAACTTCAGGAGGAGATTCTCCAGGCATGAATGCAGCCATTCGAGCAGTTGTTCGTGCTTGTGCGTATTATAATGTAGAATGTGTTGGAATTTACCGCGGTTATCAAGGTATGATTGAAGGCGATTTCAAGCCAATGGGACCACGTGATGTGAAAAACATCATTAATAAAGGCGGAACTATTTTGAAAACGGCACGTTCTAAAGATTTTATGACGGTTGAAGGTAGAAAAATGGCACACGATAATTTAAAAGCAAACGGAGTAGATTCGTTAGTGGTTATTGGTGGCGATGGAACTTTTACTGGTGCTGAAATTTTTAATGAAGAATTCGGTTTTTCTGTAATTGGAATCCCTGGAACTATTGATAACGATATTTTCGGTACAAGTCATACTTTAGGATACGATACAGCATTAAATACGGTTGTAGAAGCAATAGATAAAATTAGAGATACGGCCAATTCTCACAACCGATTATTTTTTGTAGAAGTAATGGGAAGAGATGCCGGACACATTGCTTTAAACGCTGGAATCGGAGCAGGAGCAGAGGAAATTTTAATTCCTGAAGAAGCTTTTGGATTAGACAGATTAATTGAATCTTTAAATAAAAGTAAAGAATCAGGAAAAACATCAAGTATTGTGGTTGTTTCTGAAGGTGATAAAATTGGAAAAAATGTTTTCGAACTAAAAGATTACGTAGAAGAAAATATGCCTGAATATGATGTTCGTGTTTCTGTTTTAGGTCATATGCAACGTGGTGGCGCACCATCTTGTTTTGATAGAGTTTTAGCTTCTCGCTTAGGTGTAAAAGCCGTAGAAAGTTTATTAGAAGGAAAATCAAATTATATGGTTGGAATTTTACATGATAAAATCATCTTAACACCATTGGAACAAGCTATTAAAGGACAAAGTGAAATTGATATGGAATTGGTAAAAGTTTCAGATATCGTTTCTTCATAAATGCATTATGCCATAAGCATTATGCTTTAGGCAAAAAATAAAAATTTAATAATATTAATATTCGCCTAAAGCATATTGCTTAAAGCTTAAAGTTTAAAAACATGTCAAAAGTAAAATTAGGAATAAACGGTTTCGGTAGAATTGGAAGAATTGTTT
>JAZKHI010000123.1:0-4159 GCA_040385445.1 Bacteroidota bacterium
CAAAGACAATTCAAATCTCACTTCTCATTAAAACGATAAGTGGAAATTATAATAACAAAAAAGGCTGTCAATTTTGACAGCCTTTTTTTTATATTCAAAAAAAAAAATTAAATCTTTTCTAACCAATTTTTAAAATCCCAAAAGTTTTGTGGCGCAACACCGTGTCCAACAGGATATTCTTTATAAACAACATCTAATCCTAATTTCTCTAAATAAGGTTGTGATTTTCTTGCCCATTCTACAGGAATAACTTGATCTTGTGAACCATGAGAAACAAAGAAATCAATATGATTCATTTTGTTGACATCATAACTTGTTGGTAAAATTTGTTCATTCAGATAACCACTTAAAGCTACTACTTTATTAATTTTTTCTGGATAAGTAAATGCCATTCCGTAACTTAAAATTGCACCTTGACTAAATCCAATCAATGAAATATTCGATTTATCTAAAGGTAATTTTTCTGAAATTTCATCAATAAAATTTGAAATCACTTGTAAAGATTCTTTAGCTTGTTCATTGTTTGAAAACTTATTTTCATCTGCATCAAACGTAATTTCATACCATGCATAACCGTAAGGTTGCAAATCGTATGGTGCACGAACCGAAATCACATAAACATCTTCTGGTAATTGTGTTGCAAAAGAAAACAAATCTTCTTCGTTACTTCCATAACCGTGAAGTAAAATTAAGGCTGCGTTTTTTTCTTTTATTTCTTTTGGTGCTCTAACCAAATATTCTAAACTCATATTTTTGATTATAAATTTTTAAACCATTTTTGAAAATATTCTCCTAAAACAGGAATCAATTTCATTTCATTATTTAATACTCCAGAAAAACTAAACAACCAAAGTACAGCAAAAAATAACCAATAAGCAGTTGAAACAAACCAACTATTAAAATATCCGATAAAATATGCACCCAAGTGAAAACACAAAAACAAACCTAAAGTTTGACGAGTGTAAAAACTAACAAATGAATTCTTTTTTTCAGCATTCATCATTAGCGCAACAATTGTTCCGATAATAGTAAAATGACTAATTAACGAATTTACTTTATGTTCTTCCATTAGATTTCAATTTTATTGTTTGTAATAATTCCGTATACTTTTCCTTTCATTTTCTTACCAATCATAATTGAATTTTTAGAAAAAGAAAGTATGTTTTCTTTACCAAAAACCCATTCTTCATTAGGATTAAACAGCGTAATATCCGCTTTATTTCCTTCTGAAATTGAAGAGTTTTCTATGTTGAAATACGATTTTTGAGCGGTGAATTTCTCCACAATCACTTCCGTTGGTAAAACCGTTTGCAAAGCGCCAAAAGCACTTTCTAAACCAATTGAACCATAATCGGCTAAATCATATTCTAATTGTTTATGTTCGATATTTACAGGGCAATGGTCTGAAGTAATCACAGAAATCACATTATTTAAAACACCTTCAATCAAAGCTTTTCTATCCGTTTCTGTACGAAGTGGTGGATAAATTTTCGTGTTTGAATTGAAATCCACTAATTCTTCATCAGTTAAAACCAAATTGTTTACCGAAACACCACATGTAATTTGTAAACCTTTAGCTTGTGCTTTCGCGATTAAATCTACCGAATTTTTTGTTGTGATGGTCGGAATATGCAATTTCCCATTCGTATATTCTAATAATGCGATGTTTCTTTCGATTTCAATTTCTTCCGCCATGGCAGGAATTCCTTTCAATCCTAATTTCGTAGAAACTTCGCCTTCATTGACAAATCCTTTTCCTTTGATGTCTTTATTCATATGTTGCACGAACAAAATTCCATCAAAATTATCTACATATTGAAACGCGATTTTTAACAAATTCGCATTCGTCATCGATTTTTTATAATCTCCAAAAGCAACCACACCAGCATTTTTCATATCGAAAAGTTCAGCTAAATCTGTTCCTTCGCTATTTTTAGTCAAACAACCAACAATGTGCAAGTTGGAAACACTATTTTGTGCTTTACTTTTTATGAATTGAATTATGGCTTGATTGTCAATCGCTGGATTCGTATTTGAATGCAAGAAAACATTCGTAAAACCACTTTTTGCAGCAACTTTTAGTCCGTTTTCTATAGTTTCTGTGGTTTCAAAACCTGGCTCGCCAAAAACGACAGAAGTATCTAACCAACCTTGAGAAACGTGTAAATTTTCTTTTTCAATAACTTCAAAACCTTCTTTTACAGCTAGATTTTTTCCAATTTTAGAAATAATTCCGTCCGTAATTTCAATATCAACTTGTTGTTTGTGAAACGAGTTTTGATTTTCAAGTATCGTTGCGTTTTTTAGTAAAAGGTTCATTTTACAAATTTTTGGATTAGTAGTTCAAGTAATAAAAATAGCAGTGTTGCAATGATAAAATATTTCCAAATTTCATTACTTGTTCTCGAAGAATGAATATCAGAATAAAAGGTGGAAACCGAATTGACTTTGGTACAAGCATCAAAATAATCGGCGTTAATTTGCGACAAATCGCTTTCGTTTCTTGGGTAATTGAAACTGATGTTTTTAAGCGATTCTTTATCTTTTAAAACTTCGTAATTCCCTGAATTTTCTGGATAATTTCCGAAAGCTAGCTTAATTTTATTATTCAAAATTTGTTGCATCGGAATAAAACTGTTTTCGGTATTTGTCACACTTAAAACATTATCTTTTGCGATGGTTTCGTTAATAATTGTATAATTATTATTGCCAATTGTAAAGGCATTTAAACCCGTTTTGTTATTGTTTTGTCCCATATTATAAAACGTTGGAACAATTAAAGGCGAATTTTGAAAGTTCGAATTTTCCTTGTTAATCGATGTCGAAAAGAAAAATAAATTCCCCAATTTATTCGTGATATTTCCTAAGAAAACACTTTTATCTTCGTATTGTAAAACAGGTAAATTACTTCCATTTATGGTGAAAGTAGCATTGGTTTTTGGGTATTGAAAATTGCTGACTTTCTTCTCGAAAACGTTAGCATATATCGGATGATTGAAACTAATTTGTGTAATTTGTTTCTCTTTTATAGCTTTTTCAGATAAAGAATTGTTGCTGAAATTTCTCAAAAATGAGTTATAACTTTCCACCGAACTATTCACATCTGGAATAAAAATAATGTTTCCGCCTTTGCTGTAATAATTTTTCAACGTGACCGATAACGCATTTGGAATATTTGGCAATTCGTTTAAAATGATGGCGTCCGCATTTTCAATAGAATTATAATTTAGCGTATTTAATTCGGTTGAAGTGAAATTGAATTCTTCAGCATTATAAATTCGAGATAAAAACTTGTTTTTTTCTACATTTCCAACCGCAATAACATTCGATTTTTGTGGTTTCGAAATACTGAAATAGAACGTATTGTCGTAATTCAAACTATTATCTTGAATAGAAACATAGCCATGAAAATCCGTTTTCGGAATAGTGAATAAAATCTCTTTTTGAGGTTTTTCTTTAGAAATTAAGGCTTTTCCAACTAATTTTTTACCATTATACATGGAAATTGGCACATCGTTTTCAAAATCTCCGTACGATTTAATGCTGATTTTCAATTCGTAAAATTGATCTAAAACTTGACTAATTTGTACGTTTTCAATCGCAATATTATTCGTTTCGTTCGCTTCAACAGTTTGATAATATAAAGAAGATGCTTCGCTTAAATTGGTTTTCAATTCGTCTTTTAAACCAACAGCATCAGAAATAAATAAAATATCTTTCGGAATACCAGGTTTTTTAGCTTCAATTCGAGTAATTATTGCAGCAGGATTAAATGGAGTAGAAGAGTAGTTTAAATTTTGTAATTCTTTTTGAATGTTTCGAATGTTGGTGTCGTAAAAGTTTTCGTCATTAGTAAGAACAGATAATTGTTGATCTTCTGGTGTGTTTTCTAACACATCTTGAATGGTTCTTTTCAATAATTCGCCGCTATTTCCTTTGGCTTGCATCGAAAAGGAATTATCCACAACTAAAATCAATTCGTTACTTTTTTTATTGAAATCTTTAGCTTTGAAAAAAGGTTGTGCGAAGGCTAAAATTAAAGCAGCAAGTAATAACAAACGTGTAGCTAATAATAGCCATTTCTTAATTGTAGAGCTTTTTCGGGTTTGAATTTCGAGTTCTTTCAGCAATTTAACATTGGTGAATTCTTGTTTTTTAA
>JAZKHI010000124.1:0-2109 GCA_040385445.1 Bacteroidota bacterium
CTTCTTTTTTAACCACTGGTGGAATTAGAGGTGGAAGTGAAAAATTAGATAAATTCCAGCCTAGAAGTTTCAATATGGGATTGTCTAAAAAGGCATTCGAAGCTTCAAAAGGTTTCGGAAATATTCATCCTGGTGAAGATCCAGATTTGTCTATCAGATTATGGAAATTAGGTTATAAAACCAAGTTAATTTCTAAAGCATTCGTATATCATAAACGTAGAATTGATTGGAATAAATTCTACACACAAGTTAATAAATTCGGCTTAGCCAGACCCATTTTAAACTCTTGGTATCCGGAATATACAAAAATCACATTTTGGTTTCCAACCCTGTTTTTACTAGGATTTTTGTTTTCTGTTTTATGTGTAATTTTTAATTTCCCTTATTTTTTATACTGTTATGTGTTTTATTTCTTCATGTTATTTATTTCTTCATTGTGGCAAAATAAATCATTAGAAATTGCGTTGTATAGTATAGTTGCTGCCATAATTCAGTTTTATGGATATGGAAAAGGCTTCTTACTTTCGTTTATAAAGATTCATATTTTAAAGCAACAACCAGAAATGGCTTTTCCGAAAATGTTTTTTAAAAGATAATATGACAAAAATTATTGGACTTACTGGCGGAATTGGCAGCGGAAAAACAACCGTTGCTAAATATTTTGCATCAAAAGGAATTCCAGTATATATTGCCGATCAAGCAGCTAAAGATATTATGAATGACAAAGAAGTTATTCAGGAAGTACAATCTTTATTTGCTAAAAATGTTATCCAAAATGATGGATTGTTAGATAGAAATGCGATTAGAGAATTGGTTTTTAATGATAAAAGTAAACTCGATCAACTGAATAAAATTGTTCATCCAAAAGTAAAAACTGATTTTGAAAATTGGTTACAAAAAAACAAAAAAGCAAAATTCATCATTAAAGAAGTAGCAATTTTATTTGAAACAAATGGACAAAAATATTGTGATGCTACTATTCTAGTTACTGCTCCAATTGAAACCAGAATTAAGAGAGTTTTAGAAAGAGATGCAACATCTAGAGATAATATCCTCCAAATTATTAAAAATCAACTTCCTGAAGAAGAAAAAGTGAAATTAGCGACTTATGTTATAGAAAATGAGAATTTAAATATAACGTATAAAAAGGTCGATAATTTGATTGAAATTTTAAATAATATTTAAAAATTAACATTTTTGTTAAATATTGGTTAATTGTTTTAACAGTTATTAATAAGACCTTAACTTTGCTATAATGAATAAAACGAGGTTTAGAATACTAATTTTTTTAATGAGTATTTCTTTGATAGGAATTATATTAGTCCAATTATATTGGATCAATAGTTCGTTTCAAAAGAATGACGAACAGTTTAGACATCATGCTTTGGTGGTTTTGAACAATGTTTCAGAAAAGTTAAACAAAAAAGAACTAGTTGATTTTGTAACTTCTATAAAAAAGTTTAAAGATAGTACTGGAAGAGAACCAAAGCAAGAACAATTAAAAAAATTGTTTTATTACGAAAAAGATGCCAATACTAAAGAAATTTTAATTTACACGAATGCAATTGTGCCAGAAGATTTCGGAATGGATGGCTCGTTCTTTGATAAAAATTTAAAAGGTATAAATATTAAAGAATATTCTGCCAAACGTAAAACTCAAATTTTTAAAGACAATTCTTTAGATGGTAGTGGGTCTAATATTAGTTCAAAGCCAAATTTAACTATAGAAAAATCTGGAGATTTAAGTGCTTTAGATATTGTTCAGTTTGAACTTTTGTATAAAGATGTTTTGTTGAAAAGACCTATTCAAAACAGAATATCTTCAAAACTAGTAAATGATGTGTTGAATTTTGAACTGTATAAATCGGAATTAAAAACGCCGTATGAATTTGCAGTTTACAAAAACGGATTGGCAACTAAAATAAAATCGGAAGAATTTAGATACGATAAATGTACTACTTATAGTGTTCCAATATTATTAGACGCAGAAGGAAAAACAGAATACAAATTGTTACTTAGGTTTCCTAACAAAACAAATTTCGTATTCTCTTCTATGTTACCGATGACAATTTTAACGCTATTATTCGTGGTAATTATTTTGGTAACTTA
>JAZKHI010000125.1:0-29900 GCA_040385445.1 Bacteroidota bacterium
TAAAACAAGTAGATCAACCAGAAGCTTTTGGAGTTATCAACTTAAATGAAGCGAACGAAATTGTGGAATTAGTTGAAAAACCAAAAGAGTTTGTGTCTGATTTAGCTGTAATTGGAATTTATTATTTCAAAGATGTAGCCGTTTTAAAGAATGAATTACAATCGGTTTTAGACAACAATATCATTCACGGCGGAGAATACCAAATTAATGACGGTATTAAGCAAATGATGGCGAAAGGAATGAAATTCGTGCCAGGAAAAGTAGATGAATGGATGGATTGCGGAAACAAAGATGTTACGGTTGATACCAACAACAGAATGTTAGGATTTCTTCTTGCAGATGGTGAAAATTTAGTGTCGTCAGATGTAAAACTAGAAAACTCAACGATTATTCCACCATGTTATATTGGTGAAGATGTCGTTTTAATTAACACGACAGTTGGTCCAAATGTATCTTTAGGAAAAGGTTGTCACGTTATAAATAGTACGATTAAAAATAGTTTGATTCAAACACACGCACATATTAAAAACGCCAATTTTGA
This sequence comes from Bacteroidota bacterium, assembly GCA_040385445.1. Classification (GTDB taxonomy): domain Bacteria; phylum Bacteroidota; class Bacteroidia; order Flavobacteriales; family Flavobacteriaceae; genus Flavobacterium. The sequence goes on from JAZKHI010000125.1 coordinate 542, forward strand.
TAATGCAATGATTGGTAATCACGTAAACTATAATGGTGAATTCACTAGTGTAAGTTTAGGTGATTATTCAACAATGGAATAATTTTTGCTACTTGTTATTGCGAGGAACGAAGCAATCTCATAATCAAAATAAAAAAATCCAATAAATCAGCGTTGCGATGCATCAGTAAAATCTGCGTGCCAATAACACAAAATAACAAATGAAAAAAATAATAGCTTTTCTTTTCCTTTTTCAACTTTCTTTCGGACAAGTCAATCCAGAAGATGTTGAAACGGCGGACAATGAATTTGAGAATAATTTTTATGAAGCTTTAAAACAAAAAGCGATTGAAAATTACGACAAAGCTATTGTTTCATTGGAAAAATGTTTGCAAAAAGAACCTAATAATTCGGAAGTTCATTTTCAATTAGGAGTGAATTATTTAGCGCTAAAAAGTTATACAGATGCGGAAATTGCATTTCAAAAAGCTGTCGATTTAGAGCCTAAACAACGCTGGTATTGGAACGGATTGTATGACGTGTATTATCAAACTAAAGATTTTAACAAATCCATTCCGATTGTTGAGAAATTGATATCATTCGATCCAAACATGAAAGAAGATTTGGTTTCGTTGTATATGACTACGCAACAATTTGACAAAGCCAAAACAGTAATTGACGATATCGAAAGCAAAGGAACGTTAACCAAAACCATGGAAAACTACCAAATGCAAATTCAAAACATGTCGAAAGGTGTTAAACCAAAAGTAAACGATTTAGAAGCGGCCATAAAAAGCAACCCTAAATCAGAGCAAAATTACATCGATTTAATTTACGTGTATTCCACTAACAATCAAGAAGAGAAAGCGTTTGAAACGGCATTATTGTTTGAAAAAGAAATTCCAAATTCAGATATGGCTCATGTGAGTTTAGTGAAGTTTTACGTTAACGCGAACAATATTCCAAAAGCGACAGAATCATATAAAAGAGTAGCGAAAAGCAGTAAAATCGACTTCAAAATTAAGCAAAGAGTTTTGAATGAATATTTAATTTTTGCTACAAAAAATCCAGAATTAATGACTGAAATTGACAACACAATAACCTATTTTGATAATGATTTAGGAATGGATGTCAATAAAGAATTAGGTAAGTTTTTCTACAATAAAAATAATTTCGAACTCGCTCAAAAATATATTGAAAAGGCAAATAAAAACGATGTGGAAGCTATCGATTTGCTGTTGAATATTTACGATTTCAATAAGCAATTTGAAAAAATGGCTAAAAAATCAGAAGAATGCATCGACTTATTTCCAACCAAAGCCAATTTGTATTATTATGCTGGAAAAGGAAATAATAACTTAAAAAACTTTAAAAAAGCAAAAGATTTTTTAGAAATGGGAATCGATTATGTAATTGATGATCCATATTTAGAAACTGGATTTTGCAAACAATTTATAATTTGTGCCGACGGATTATCAGACGCAAAAATGAAACAAACCTATCAAAAAAGATTAGATACATTATCTAAAAAATAACATGAAGAAAATACTATCATATTTATTTGTAGCCATAGCAATTATGGCCTGCAAAACTAAAAAAACGGTTGCAGAACAAACAGTTTCTCAAGAAGTAGTTGTAGATAATAAAGCCAAAGACATAATTAAAAAACATTATGAAAATGGACTGAATTTTCAAACGGCTTCTATTCGTGCTTCGGCAAGTTATGAGGACAAAAAACAATCGACTTCTATTGCTGCCGATATCAGAATTAAAAAAGACGAAATCATTTGGATTAATCTTAAGTTTTTAGGTTTTCCAGCTGCAAAAGCATTAATTACACCAACGCGAGTAAGTTATTATGAAAAAGTAAATAACACATATTTTGACGGTGATTATTCTATTTTAAGTAAAATGATTGGTACGGATTTAGATTTTCAAAAAGTACAAAATTTACTATTAGGAAGACCAATTGATAATTTAACTAAAGAAGATTTTATCGCAGAAATTGCCGATAATTTATTTCAATTGAAATCGAAAAACAAAACAGATATCGAAAAAGCATTTAGTTTTGAAACCGCAAATTATTTATTAAAGAAACAATTTATCAATCAAATTTCTAAAAACAGAAGCGTTTTGGTAAATTATCCATCTTTCACCAATCAAGACAATATGTTCTTGCCAACTGGCGTTTCTATTTTAGCGAATGAGCAAGATCAAGTGAAAATTGAGGTGGAATATAAAAAATTTACGTTTAATGAGTCATTATCGTATCCTTATTCTATTCCAGATGGTTATTCTCAAATAAAAATAGATTAATTTCGCAAAAAAAAATTCTAGCATGAACAAATTTCTTTTAACCCTATTCGTTGTATTTTTTACCTTATCCGTTTCTGCGCAAATTGATGAGAAAGAAAAGCTAGAACAAAGAAAAGAACAATTACAGAGAGAATTGTCTGAAGCAAAATCTAAGCTTCAAAACGAAAAGAAAAAAGAAAAATCGGTTTTAAAAGAAATCGCTGGACAAGAAGCGCAAATTAAAATCTCTGAAAAAATAATTTCTACCATCGCTAAACAAGCTCGAATTTTAGATGACAATATTTATTTAACGCAATTAGAAATTAATAAGTTAAATAGAGATTTGAAAATCATGAAAGAAGATTATGCAAAAATGATTGTAAAATCTTATAAAAGCCGTTCGGAACAAAGCCGAATTATGTTCGTTTTATCTTCAAATAGTTTTTTGCAAGCCTATAAACGTGTGCAATACATGAAGCAATATGCAGGTTATAGAAAACGTCAAGCAGAAGAAATTAAAGTAAAACAAACCAGATTAGGCGTTGCGGTTAACGAATTGCAAACCAATAAAAAGGAAAAAGAAGTGGTTATTGTTGAAAAAACAAAAATCAAAGCCGAGCACGAAAAACTAAAACAAGAAAAAGAAAAAACGGCAAAACTAATCCAAAAAGACAAGAAAAAAATTGCGGCAGAAATTGCCAAAATGGATAAAGAGCGTAAAGCCATCGACAAGAAAATCAAAAAAATGATTAACGATGCGATTTATAGAGAAAATTTAAAAAGAAAAGCAGAAAAAGAAGCAGCTGCTAAAAAAGCAGGAATAACAACGCCTATAAAATCAGCACCAGTTTCTTCTACAAAAATCGAATTAACACCAGAAGGCAAATTAGCTTCAGATAGCTTTAAAGCGAATAAAGGAAGATTGCCTTGGCCAACCGAAAAAGGATTTATTTCAACTGGTTATGGTGACACACCGCATCCAGAATATAAAAGCGTGATGATTCACAATAGTGGAATCGACATTACAACTGATGGTGGTTCTTCAGCAAGAGCCGTTTTTAACGGAGAAGTTTCAAGTATTCAGGTTTCTCAAACGACAAATACGTATACAGTTGTGGTGCGTCATGGAGATTTCTTTACGTCTTATAGTAATTTAAGTGGCGTTTCGGTTTCTGTCGGAAATAAAGTAACGGCGAAACAAACTTTAGGAAAAATTAAAACTAACGCGAAAGGAAATTCGGTATTAAAGTTTGTAATCAGTCAAAATTTAACGTTCGTAAATCCAAAAAGCTGGATTGCGCCGAAATAATTTTTAGAAGCAGAATACTGGTTTTCAAAACACTAAACTTCCCGCTATCCGCTATATTTTTTTAAATTTGTTCCTTTCATTGAAAGGAACAAATTTAAAAAAGATGCCGCTTCTATCGGGGCTAGAATTCAAAAGTTATCTCCAAAAGAAAAAACTTCCAACTTCCAACTTCCAACTTCCAACTTTGTGTTATCTTTGCACAAAATTACAACATGCCAAAAATAGGAAACATCATTTTACCCGATTATCCCTTACTTCTTGCTCCAATGGAAGATGTGAGTGATCCGCCATTTCGCCGTTTGTGCAAAATGCACGGAGCCGATTTGATGTATTCTGAATTTATTTCTTCGGAAGGCTTAATTCGTGATGCTATGAAAAGCCGAATGAAATTGGATATTTTCGATTACGAACGTCCAGTTGGAATTCAAATTTTTGGTGGTGACGAAGAAGCTATGGAAATGTCTGCTAAAATTGTAGACACCGTTCAGCCTGATTTGGTAGATATTAATTTTGGTTGCCCGGTAAAAAAAGTAGTTTGTAAAGGTGCTGGTGCCGGAGTTTTGAAAGACGTTGATTTAATGGTGCGTTTAACAAAAGCGGTTATCAAAGGAACCAGTCTTCCAGTAACGGTAAAAACTCGTTTAGGTTGGGACGAAGCTTCTATCAATATTGATGAAGTAGCCGAGCGTTTACAAGATATTGGTGTGCAAGCCTTAACGGTTCATGCCAGAACGCGTGCGCAAATGTATAAAGGTCATTCCGATTGGACACATATTGAACGTATCAAAAATAATCCTAGAATCACTATGCCAATTTTTGGAAATGGTGATATCGATTCTCCAGAAAAAGCATTAGAATATAAAAACAAATTTGGTTTAGATGGAATGATGATTGGTCGTGCAGCGATTGGTTATCCGTGGATTTTCAACGAAATCAAACACTTCTTCAAAACAGGCGAAAAACTTGCTCCACCAACAGTTGCAGATCGAGTAGAAGCGGCTCAAAACCACTTAATTTGGTCTATGGAATGGAAAGGTGAACGTGTTGGAATCGTGGAAATGCGTCGTCATTATACCAATTACTTCAAAGGTATTCAAGACTTCAAACAATACAAACAACGCTTAGTTACAACAGACGGACACAACGAATTATTTGATGTTTTCAATCAAATAAGAGAAGTGTATGCGAATTACGATAATGCGTTAACTGGGCAATAAGTCATTCTAATTATTTTTACCACGTTTAGTTTGTCATCCTGAAAGGATCTCACACAAACTTTGCTAACTAATTAATTTGTGAAATCTGTGATAATTTGTGTTCAAATCTTTGCGTTTCTGTCTGAATCTTTGCGAATCTCTGCGAAATAATCTAACTTTCCGTTTTAAACACAGTCCAATGTCAGATTTATCAAAAATTAAAATTCTTCATATCGATTCTAATCATCCTTTACTTTGGGAACAATTGGAAAAAGCGGGTTTTACTAACGAAGCTGATTTTACTTCAACCAAAGAAGAAGTGGAAAATAAAATCGAAAACTACCACGGAATTGTCATCAGAAGCCGATTTAAAATTGATGCAACCTTTATCGATAAAGCGAAAAGCTTGCAGTTTATTGCTCGTGTTGGTGCGGGTTTGGAAAGTATCGATTGTGACTATGCGGAAAGTAAAAATATCAGCCTTATTGCAGCTCCAGAAGGGAATTGCAATGCGGTTGGTGAACATGCTTTAGGAATGATATTGTCGCTTTTTAATAAATTAAATCACGCAGATAAAGAAGTCAAATCCGGACATTGGAATCGGGAAAGTAATCGTGGAACCGAATTAGATGGAAAAACTATTGGGATTATTGGTTACGGAAATATGGGGAAATCTTTCGCGAAAAAATTAAGAGGTTTTGATGTAAAAGTGTTGTGTTATGATATTTTACCGAATGTTGGTGATGAAAACGCGATACAAGTTTCGTTACAAGAATTGCAACAGAAAGCAGATGTGTTGAGTTTACATATTCCGTGGACGCCAGAAACCGATAAAATGGCAAATACAACATTTATCAATCAATTTGCGAAATCCTTTTGGTTAATCAATACCGCTAGAGGAAAAAGTGTAGTTACTGCTGATTTAGTTACCGCATTACAATCTGGAAAAATTTTAGGAGCAGGTTTAGATGTGTTAGAATATGAAAAATTATCTTTCGAAAACTTATTTGAAGAACATAAATCAGAAGCTTTCGAATATTTATTACAAGCCAATAATGTTTTATTGACACCACATATTGCAGGCTGGACGTTTGAGAGCAAAGAAAAATTAGCTCAAGTTATTGTAGATAAAATTGTTAGCTTGTATATGTAACAAATGTTAAAATTCGACTACTAACATTATAACTAAAAAACTAAAACTATAAATTATGAATGAAGTTAGTAATCAAGAAGAATGGAATACGCAAAAACCAACTATTCCTTTCTTTAAAGTAGATCCAGTATTGGTTCTTGTTTTTGGAATTTTAACCTGTGGTTTGTATTTAATTTACTGGAACGTGAAAGCAGCGGAAGTAATTAATGCAGCCAACGAAAAAGAAGTAGTGTCGCCAACAATCGCTTTAATTACCGGATGTTGTGGTTTAAACTTATTTTTCTATTGGTTAGTAGGTAGAGACGGATTACCAAAAATTTACCAATTAACAGGTCAGCCACAAAAAGACGATTCAGTTTTGTTGTTAATTTTAGGATTTTTCTTTCCTATGATTTCAGCAATGATTGTTCAATCGGAATTAAATAAATTATACAATTAAAAAATTTATTCAATATAGAATTATAGGAATAATTAGTGTGTTACTCGTGCTAATTATTCCTTTTTTTGTACTCATAACCAATAACGGAAATTTAGAAAGTGAACAATCTTTTTGCCCGTTTAAAATGCTAACAGGATTTCCTTGTCCGGGTTGTGGTATCACAAAATCTTTAGTGTATTTATACGAAGGCGATTGGCTGAAAAGTATTACTTATCACTTATTTGGACCAGTAGTTTTGGTCTTGTCGGTTTATTTCTTAATCAAACTGAGTTTAGAATTATATTACAAGAAACCATTTTTTGCCAATACATTTAATAAAAAAAAGTGGACCTATGTTTTTGTCGCACTTTTAATTATGTATCATACTGTAAGACTTGTCCTTTTTATAAAAAATAATTCTTTAGATTCAATTTTGAAAGAATCTATTTGGAGGTAATTACCCTTTGTGTTTTCTTTCTAATTCCGCTTGAAATTCTTCCATAACTGGTTTAACCGTACTTTCAGGAATATCCGAAATTTTAATATACATCAATCCGTCAATCGCATTGTTGAACATTGGATCCACATTAAAGGCAACAACTCTTGCATTTTGTTTGATGTATTTCTTAATTAAAACTGGTAATCGTAAAGAACCTGGTTCAATTTCGTCAATAATTTTATCAAATTTATTTAAATCGGCTTCCGCTTCGTTAAAAACGAAATCTTTATCAGCATCTTTTAGTTTAACCTTAAATTCTTGTTTTGGCTTAATGTATTGCGCCACATACGGATCGTAATAATTAGATTTCATGAATTCAATCATTAACGATTTTGAGAATTCTGAAAACTGATTACTAATACTCACGCCACCAATTAAGAATTTATGTTCTGGATAATGTAAGGTTGTGTGTACAATTCCTTTCCATAATAAAAACAAAGGCATTGGTTTTTGTTGGTATTCTGAAATGATAAAAGCACGACCCATTTCTATAGATTGGCTCATCATGTCGTTTAATTCAGGTTCAAATTTAAAAAGTTCATTTAAGTAGAAGCCTGCTAAGCCGTATTTTGGAAATATTTTCGAGCCAAATCCCATTCTGTAAGCGCCAGCAATCATTTGAGCATCTTCATCCCATAAAAACATGTGGTGATAATATTGGTCGTATTTGTCTAAATCAATCGCTTCGTTTGTTCCTTCACCAACTTCTCTAAAAGTAATTTCACGCAAACGACCAATTTCGTGTAAAATATTAGGGATTTTTTCAGCCGTAACTAAAAACACTCTGTAATTTTTACTTTGTAATAATTGATAATCGCCTTCTTTTAAGAAATTAATTTCTTCAATAATTTGTTCGTGATTGGCAGGTTTTACAATTTGTTTCGCGGCCTTTGGACTACTAGTAAATTTCGGGAAAGTTAATCTAAAGTTTTCTTCTTCTTTTTCTTCAAAAGATTTAGAAAGCATATATGTTTTCTTCCTTAAAAATTCTCCAAATTCAGGAATTGTTTCGTGTTCGCTTAACTCGTTTACAGAAATCGGTTTACCAATACGAACTTTAATCACTCGGTTTTTTTGAGTCAATAATTCACTTGGTAATTTTGCGGTACGTAAGGTGTCGTTTAGTTTAGATAAACTGTAAAATAATTTACTGTTTTGTGCGTGAAAATAAATCGGAACAACAGGAACTTTTGCTTTTTTAATAATTTTCAATGCGCCTTCTTCCCAAGGTTTGTCTACAATTAATTTTCCATCTTTATAGGTTGAAACTTCACCAGCTGGGAAAATTCCTAATGGTTTTCCATCGCTTAAATGACGTAAGGTTTCTTTAATTCCAATAACGCTAGATTTCGCATCTTTATGATCTTCAAACGGATTTACCGGCATAATGTACGGCTTCATCGGTTCAATTCGGTGTAATAAAAAGTTGGCAATTATTTTGAAATTCGGTTCGCGTTCCAACATTAATTTCAATAATAAAATACCATCAATTCCACCTAAAGGATGATTGGAGATGGTAATGTATGCGCCGTCTTTTGGTAAACGTTTTAAATCTTCTTCCGGAATTTCAAATTTAATTTGAAACTCATCTAAAATCGCATTTAAAAATTCTAAATCGCTTAAATGCTTATTTCGGTTGTAGATTTTATTAAGAGTGGAAATCTTAAGTACCTTCATGAGTAACCACCCAGAAAAAGTTCCTAGAAAACCGTATTTGTCCGTATTTATTGCTTTGGCTACTTCTTTTGCAGTAACTAATCCCATTTATTTTTATTTTGAGCAAGTAACAAAGATAACAATTCTATTGAATTTTTGTGTATCAAAAAGGTACAATTGCTAACAATTTTTAAATATGTGTTTTTTACTAAAAATTTTATAAAATACTTGCTCAATAAGAGAATTTATTGAAAAGTTTTTCTATTTTTGAGAATTAGAAAAAACTGAAATGAAGATTATCTCATATAACGTAAATGGTATTAGAGCTGCGATAACGAAAGGATTTATCGAATGGTTACAAAGCGCAAATCCAGATGTAATTTGCTTGCAAGAAATTAAAGCTACTGAAGATCAAATTCCTACAGAAGAAATTACTGCTGCAGGTTATCCATATCAATATTATTTTTCGGCACAAAAAAAAGGATATAGCGGTGTAGCTGTTTTATGTAAAACAAAACCGAACAATGTGGTTTTCGGAACTGGATTGGAATCGATGGATTTTGAAGGTAGAAATTTACGTGTCGATTACGATAATTTATCTGTAATGAGTATGTATTTACCTTCTGGAACGAATAATGACAGATTAGGATATAAATTCAAATACATGGATGATATTCAGGAATATATAGTAAACTTAAGAAAAGAAATTCCGCATTTAGTAATTTGTGGAGATTATAATATTTGTCACGAAGCCATTGATATTCACAATCCAAAAGGTAACGAAAAAACATCAGGATTTTTACCTGAAGAACGTTCTTGGTTAGATGGATTTATGAAAACAGGAATGGTGGATACGTTCCGACATTTAAACAAAGATCCGCATCATTACACTTGGTGGAGTTATAGAGCGAATGCCAGAAACAATAATAAAGGTTGGAGAATTGATTATTGTTTAGTTACAGAACAGTTGATAGATAATATAAAAAGAGCCTTAATTTTACCTGAAGCCAAACACTCAGACCATTGTCCGATTTTGGTAGAAATTGAGTAGCATAAGAGTCAAGTAAAAAGTAAAAAGGACCAAGTATAAATTTTAACCATACAACCAAATACAAAAAACAAACGTCTAATTATAAAACAAAACTGATATAATGATAAGAAGAGTAGCCCTAGCCGTATTGGTATTAACCATGAGAACTTCATGTGTTTCTAAAAAAATCTATCAAGATTTAGAAAATAAGTTTGCCGAACTTAAAAAAGAACGTAATACGTTAGCAGATGAAAATGAAGGTTTAAAAACAAATAATTCTGCATTACAAACGGATTTAGATAAATACAAAACTGAAGCAGAAAAACTAAAAGCAGAACGCGATAAATTAGCGGCGGATTATGCTGCAACTAAAAAGAGTTTGGACAATTTAAAAGCGTCTTATGCTGCACTTGAAAAAGATAGTAATGAAGCTTTAGATGCGAATATTAGTAAAAATCGTCAATTGTTAGCAGAATTAGAAGCGAAACAAAAAGCGATGGCTGCTGAGCAAGATAAATTAAACAAATTGAAAGCAGATTTATTAAAATCGTCAACGCGTTTAGCAGAATTAGAAAAAATTATGGCTGATAAAGAAGCAGCTATGAAAAAATTAAAAGAAACTTTATCTAAATCGTTAAAAGCGTTTGAAGGAAAAGGATTAACAGTAACGGAGAAAGACGGAAAAGTTTATGTTTCTATGGAAAATAAATTGCTTTTCGAATCTGGAAGTTGGACCGTTGGAACGGAAGGTAAAAAAGCCGTTGATTTAGTAGGTAAAGTTTTAGGTGACAACCCTGAAATTTCTGTACTAATTGAAGGTCATACTGACAACGATAAAATTATGGGAGCTATTGGTGGCGGAGTAGAAAACAACTGGGATTTATCTACAAAACGTGCTACAGCAATCGTAAATATTTTATCTTCGAATGCGAAAGTAAAAAAAGAAAACTTAACTGCTGCTGGTCGTGGTGAATTTGCACCATTATTACCAAACGATACAGCGGAAGGAAAAGCTAAAAATCGTAGAATTGAATTTATTTTAACGCCAAAATTAGACGAATTGTCTAAGTTGTTAAACGAAATTTAATTTTCAAATTATAATAATTCAAACCTAACGATTTATAAAGTTGTTAGGTTTTTTTAATTTTAAAAGATGAAGATTTTTAATAGCTTATATTTAATTGTTTTAGCAATTTTTATAATTTTTGTCAGTTCATTGTTTTGGATTGGAAGTTATGAAGATATTCAAAAATTAAAGCAAAGTATTTTTGCTTCATATTTTGTTAGATTTTTAAGCTTTTTAATTATTGGATTAATCGGAATTATATTTTTAATTTTAATTAATGCGATAAGAAATACTATTATTTCTGATGGAAAAATTAGTTTACAAAGATTATTCGGTCAAGGTTTAATTTATGTTTTAATAAGTTCATCAGTTGGAGTATTGCTATTTTTCGTAATTTCATAAATAAACAAAATCAAATAAATGACTCAACTCGATACATTAATTATTCAATTAGAAAATAACATTTCTAATTTTGAAAAAACCAATCCAAAGGTTTCTAATAGTACTATTGGTTGGCAAATAGATCATTGTTTGTTGGTGATAAATGGCGTTATTAGTCAAATTGAAATTTCAAATCCAGCCGAATATCAATCGAAATTTAATTGGAATAGATTTGTCGTTTTTACAACGGGTAAAATTCCAAGAGGAAAAATCAGAGCGCCAAAAGTAGTTACGCCAGTTGATGTTGCCACTTTAGAAGAATTAAAATCGAAAATTGAAATCGCAAAAAACAATATTCAAAAATTGAATAATTTACCAAAAAACAGCTTTTTCAAACATCCTTTTTTAAGTAATTTGAATGTGAAACAAACGGAAAAATTCTTAGCGATTCATACGAATCATCACATGAAAATTATTCAAGAAATTTTGAAATAAAAAACGCAGCAACTTGTATCTTTGCGACTCAGAAACATAAAAAAATGAAATTCACAACTCTTCCAAATACCAATTTAAAAGTTAGTAAAGCCTGTTTAGGAACCATGACATTCGGGAATCAAAACACCGAAGCGGAAGCACATTTTCAATTAGATTATGCAGTGGAACGCGGTATTAATTTTATTGATACGGCAGAAATGTATCCAATTGGTGGAAACGAACATATTTTTGGAAGTACAGAACGATACATCGGAACTTGGTTAGCAAAAAATAAACACAAACGAGACGATTTGGTTGTAGCTACGAAAATTGCTGGACCAAATAGAGGAATGAGTTACATTCGTCAACCTCTAGATTTTTCTAAGAAAAGTATTACTGAAGCGGTGGAATTAAGTTTAAAAAACCTACAAACAGATTATATCGATTTGTACCAAACGCATTGGCCAGAACGTGTGATGAATATGTTTCAAAAAAGAGGTTTAGAAAAAATCGACACGCATTGGCAAGAAAATATTTTTGAAGTGTTAACCATTTTTGATGGATTAATCAAAGAAGGAAAAATAAAACATATTGGACTTTCAAACGAAAATCCGTGGGGCGTAATGAAGTTTTTAATGGAAAGTGAAAAGCATAATTTACCTCGAATTGCGACGATTCAAAATCCATTTTCTTTATTAAATCGTTTGTACGAAGTCGGTTTGTCAGAAATTGGAATGCGAGAAAATGTGGGTTTGTTAGCCTATTCACCATTAGGCTTCGGATTTTTATCTGGGAAATATTTAAACGGAACTCCAGAAAATTCTCGAATGAAATTATTTCCTAATTTTGTACGATACACAAATGAAAACTGTTTTAAAGTTACCAAATTATACCAAGATTTAGCGCACAGTTTAGGCTTAACGTTAACCGAAATGGCGATTGTATTTGTCAACCATCAAGAGTTTGTCACTTCAACCATTATTGGTGCAACAACTATTGATCAATTGGAAGAAAATATCAATGCGTTTGATGTGATGTTAACCGATGCTGTTTTAAAAGAAATCAATACCATTCAGGAAATGATTCCAAATCCTGCGCCATAATTTAAAATAATTAACCCTTCGAGGGTTTTGAACCCTCGAAGGGTTAATTATTTATTCGACAACCAATTTATATTGCGAACTTTCGTCACTATCATTTTTAATCGTAACGAAATAAAAGCCTTTTGTAAGTTGACTAATGTCAATTTTATTTTGGATGATTTTTTCTGTTTCTTTTTTTAGAACTAATTTCCCATTCAAATCGAAAATTTCAATTTCCGTTGGATAATTGGATTGTGATTTGTCAATATAAAGTATGTTTTTTGCAGGATTTGGATAGATTGTAAACGAGTTTTTTTCGAAACTTTCATTACCTAAAGAAGTATCTACAATTTTATAAATGGTTCCGCCAATATCTGAAATGTATAATTCGCCAGTAATATCTTCTCCAAAACTTACAAAATTTCCAGAAAAAGTAGTGCTAAATGTTGTTGTTCCTGTTGAAGTTGTAATTCCAATTTTACCTAAACAATAATCGGAAAATAAATATTTACCCACTAAATTCGGATAGGTTGTGCCTCGGTAAACATAACCACCAGTTATCGAACAAGCTCCAGTATTGTGATTTACAGCAACTAGAGGAGCTGTTGTTCCTGTAATAGTCGCGCAATTTCCAGTATTGTCATAAACTGAATTGGCTTCGAAACAACGCCAACCATAATTTACATTTGCTAAAGTTGGACTGACTTTATTCACTTCTTCAAAAATACCTTGTCCCACATCGGCAATCCATAAATCGCCATTTAATTTATCAAAAGAAAATTTCCATGGATTTCTAAGTCCAATTGCCCAAATTTCATCATTTCCTGCAATGCCAACATATGGATTAGTTGGCGGATTAATGTAAAAAGGTGCAATGGTTGAATTCACATCAATTCGCAACATTTTTCCTAAATTTTCATTGATGTTTTGTGCTCTATTCCCAGGGTCTCCAGCGCTTCCGCCATCGCCCATACCAATATATAAATAACCATCTGGACCAAATTTGATGCTTCCACCATTATGATTACTAAAAGGTTGGGTAATAGTCATTAAGATTTGTCCAGTTGTATCAGCAATATCTGGATTTCCAGAAACGGAATATCTTGCAATTACAGTATTTCCTGCAGTGTTTGTATAATTTATAAAAAAATAGCCATTTGAAGTATAATTAGGATGAAAAGCCAAGCCTAATAAACCGCGTTCAAAACCATTACTTACCAAAGCAGAAATATTTAAGAAAGGAGTTGCATTTACAGAGCCATTGGTGTTTAAAATTTTAATTCTACCAGTTTGTTCCACCACAAATAAACGAGAATCTCCAGCGTGAGTAATTTCTACAGGTTGTGTAAATCCAGTACCAAAAGATTGCAAACTTAAGGTTTGACACCAAGAAGAATTAAAAATACAAAGCAAAATAATTGAAATAATAGTTTTCATAATTGACGTATTTTAATTAATGTAAATATAAAGAAAATAATTACAATTTTTAGTATAACTGTTTTAAAATCATACGATTATAGTTTAATATGAATAGCTTGAAGTGATTCGTTTCCAATAACACTGGCTTTGTGTCCGTGAATGGTGTGGTCAAATTCTATGTTTTCAGGTAAATTATCTTGTGCGATAAAACAATCTCCAGGACTGAAAATTTGAAAATTACCATTTTGTAGTTCTATTTTTAAACTTCCTTTTTGAATGATGATAAAAGTTGCATCGCCGGCTAAATGAAAATCGGTTTCGTAACCTATATCACTTTTTCGTATTCTGAAATTTTTAGAACCAATTTGTTCCGTTAAAAATAAACCGCCACGTTGTTGTACCGAAAAATCGATGTTTTTAAAAACAGAAATTCCGTTTTCGTTTGTGGTAATGGTTGGAATGATAAAAGGTTGGTTCATGGATTTTGATTTTATTCAAAAGTAATAAAAAACCCAACAAGTATAAAACTTATTGGGTTAGTAGAAAAATGGTTTAACGTGTAGATGCTGTTGTGAGGAGTGCTAACTATACGGTAATGAGTTTTAGATCTTAAATATTTCAGTCCTTCTCATCCAAAATATATCAGAATTTAAAAACTTAATCCTTGTTTTAATTATTTGTTCCGTTTTATTTCTAGGAGACTTTGTTATAAATCTTGCCTTGGAATTAGTAAAGTCCAAAGTATTTTTTTCATCAATGTCTTTTTGTTTATCAGTAAAGAATGAAATCACATTATTTTCTACAGTCCATTTCCCTTTACCATATATGTTTTTTTCTGATGGAACATCAAATTTAACGTTTGAATAATAGTGGAAGAAAAACGTTCCATTTTCGTTTAAAGTCAATTTCCATTCTATTAAACCACTATCTTTAGTTTTAACTGAAAGTTGGTAATCGCCAATAACTTTATCAACTTGAGAGAATAACGTCAAATTGGATAGTAAGATTAAAATTGTAAAAAGCGTTTTCATAGGATTGGTTTTAATATGTAATTTTCTATTAGTTTTTTCATATTTAATTTTTATAAATTTCCTATCACTTTGTCTTTCGGATATTTGATTTTATAACTAATTCTGTATTTCTTGGTTTCGTTGGGTTTTAGTTTGATTTCCCATGTTAAAACTCCAGTTTCTTCATTCGCTTTTGCGCCATCTTTATCTAAAAGTTCCACCGTCATTTCTTTATCTGTGCTTAACGGATATTGGTCTTTTAGCAACATATTGATTTCTTCTTTTTTGTTGTTTCGAACAATAATATCGTACGTAAATGTTTGTTCTTTGTATGAAGACAAGAATTTAGTTCCCGATTTGTCCACCACTTTTTCACGTTTAATCGAGATTTTTTTATCTCTTCCCATACTTAAATTCAACGTGTCTTGGGTTTGATTTGGATTAATCATTGTTTTACCAACATACATACCTTCGAAAATAATATTCGCTTCACCAGGTAATAAATTATATTTCGAATAATCGTTCAATTCGGCTAATAAAAAGGCTTCTTTTTCCACTTTTGGAACTGCATAATATTTGTAAGTTGCTGGTAATTTTAAATCTTTTAAGGCAACACTATGCGCTTTTCCGTTAGATAAAATATCGTAAGGAATATCAATATCGAAAGAAACGTTAAGTTGATTTTCAACAATTTCTGTATAATTTGAAATAGATGATTCTTTGTCTTTTCTTTTAGAACTATAACCAGTAACAACTACTGATTCTATTTGATTTGATTGTGCGTCATAATTCTGATTTCCATAATTCGCAGGATAACCATATCTCAAGAACCAAGCTTGTAATAACGGCGCGGCGTTGTTTTGATTTGGATTTCCGCTAGAAAGCGTTAGTTTCACTTTTTTCCAATCGATACCCGTGCTTTGCATTACTTTCGCTTTGTACATTAAGTTAATTGGTGAATTGATATTTTCTGCACGTAAATCGTAAAATGGTTGCCACGACGCCGAATTCGTAATATAAGTCACATCTAAATTTACATTTCCAGCAATTTCATTCATTACTTGTAAAATCAGTTTTCCTTTAGACGATTTGTCTTCTTTTTGCGTGTTAATTACCAATTTATTGTTTAAATCGGTTAATGTCTTGTTCCATTTTGTTTCTCTTTCAGATAAAGTCACAATGGCATTGTCTAATTCAATTCTTTTAGCTTTGTAATACTCTACTAATTTCATCAATTCACTCACATTCAAACCTGAATTAGCGCCACCAACCGTTTTGTTATGGTCTAACATTTCAATAGTTTGCTGATGCGAATATTTATCGATTTGGATTTTCTTAATTTCTTTTTGAACGAAAGTAATACTGTCTCTAACGCGTTTAATTGTCGGATTACTTTCGTCAATTTCATATTCAGAAATATAATTTTGAGTAAACTGAATCGATAAAACCGTTAAACTACTTGGTGCGCCAATTTGAACCGTGCTTTCATTTAAATAATCGGCTACGTTTTTAATAACGATTTCGCTAGTTCCAACTGGTAAATTTACCGATGTAGTTTGAGATAATTCGGCGCCAGAAAAATAAACAGTTGCCGCTTTTGTTTTCGCTGATGTAAATATTGGTTTTTGTGCAAATGAGATTGCAGTCACCAACAATGTGATGGATAAAATTATTTTTTTCATGGGTTTTACTTTTGTTCTACAGTATATTTTTTTGTTTTTGCTAACTCAATAATTGAGTTGCTAATCGCATTTCCTAAATCGTCTTTTGTATTTTGTTTTTTCATTTCAGCATCAATAAAGTCTTGACGTTTTTTTGCTAATTCAGTAATTTCTTTCTGAATGGCTGCTCTTTCTTTGGTTTTTTCGTCCACAATTTTTTTAATTTCTACCGCCGATTTCCCTTTCAATTCTGCTGGTAATTCTTCTGCTTTTATTTTCGAAATCGCATCTTCATCTTCTTTTACTCTGTCTACTAAATCCCAATTTGTATTCGTATAAGCGGCTTTAGACTTACTCACCGCTCTTTCTGTAAAATTGGCTGCAGAAATACTTTCCGCATTTTTATCTTGAATAGCTTGGTTCATTTTTTTGGCTTCGCCTTGAGCGCCATAACTAATGTAAGTCAAGTTGATTTTGATGTTTAATTCGTTAATTCTAACATCATAAGGTGTGGCAATATATTGAATCGCTTGGTTGCTGTTGATGTTGAAATATTTTCCTTGTGCCACATCAGCGCCATCTTTCCATAATAATTTAATACCTTCATCTTGATTGCCACAGAAAATAGTATTGATGTAAATGCCTTTTTTTAACGCATCACTTATCGCTTCTTTATAGTTGATTGGCCCTTGATTGAATGCTTCGTTTCCACAGATATAAACCAATTTCATGTTGTTTTTTCCGTCGTCCCATTTCAATTCTTTTGTTGCATCACCAATTACGGCACCACAATATTCTGAACCACCATTTGTTCGTAATGCAAATAATTTTTCAGAAATTAAGTCTAAATCGGTTGTTAATGGCGTAATTTGTCTGATGTAATTTTTCTCACCCGCGATGCCGTCATTACCATATTCGTACAAACCAATTTCAATTGTTGGAGTTTTTCCTGAATATTTTAATGTGGTTAACGTGTTTACGATGTTCCATAAACGTGATTTGGCTTGTTCAATTAAGCCTTCCATGCTTCCAGAAGTGTCTAGTAAAATGGCGACTTGAATTTTTGTATTGTCTTCAATTTTTGGAACTAAATTTTGAGAATGATTTGCTGGAACATTATTATTGCAACTCATTACACTGAATGTTGTTAGCAATAGACTGATAGTTAAAATTAGTTTTTTCATGATAAATAATTTTTAAGATTATGAATTGTTGTTTTTTGAAGTATGATTTTTGATGCCTAAACCACCCATAATCATGTAATTTTTTAAATCTTCTTCAGGGTTGATGTAAATATTTAAATTCAATTTGTGGTTTTTGATTGTTTTTAAATCAATTTGAAACGTATTGTTGTAACTTCTATCTTCATTACTAATGTGAACATTAATTTCTGTTGTGTTTTCACTCAATAATACTGGAACTTCGAATTTTCCCGTTTTGGCATCTATTTTTAAGTTTTTTTGAGCGCCATTGATATAAATATATAAGTTTGGATATAACTTTTCTGAAAGTGTTTTTTTCGTTTTACTATCCAATAATTTTCCTTGAATTGAAAATGAAATGACTTTATTTACAGGTTCTCTGTAAGCGATTTTCCCCATCGTAATACTTTGAGGTTTGGTAGAATCCATCTCAATTTTTATAGGTTCTTTATCCTGTGCCACTGCATTTGAAGACAATAAAACAGATGCTGCAAAGGCAGTTGCGTATTTAAAAGTATTTAATTTTGAAGTTTCATTATGTTCGAAAACTTGCTCTAATTGCGATGTTTTTAAACGTGCACAAATTGAAGAATCTTTTGAATTGGATAAAATTTTAGCCACTTCAGAATTGGTTTTTCGACTTAAATCAATTACATTTTTTGCACATGAACTACAAAATGAACCATTTGCATTGGGCGTCATTTCGCTAAATTTTGCGTCGCACGGATTTTCTATTTTTAGGGAAAATTGCTTTTTCATAATCACTTTTTTTAAGTTTAAACATCCATCGAATAAATGTTCTATTTATATAGATGAAGTAATTATGAAAAAGGTTGGGAAGGAAGTATGTTATTTTTCTAATTTTTTTATAAACTGCTCAATTTCAAGCTTTTGATTCGAGTATTTTTTTTGTAATTCGCCGTCTTTTTCCATTCGATTATAATATTCTAAGGCTTTATTGGCGAAAAATTTTTGCTGAAATTTGGAAGCATTCGGAACTTTTGGAAATATTTTATGAAAACACATTTCGTAATAGGCTTGCCATTCGCGTTCGTTTCGGTCTTGAATTTTATAATCGGGAGATTTCTGAATGACATGAATCATTTCGTGAGCCAAAAGGTTAATAACCAATTCAAACGGAAATTCGAAGGCATTTTCTGGAATTCTGATAATTTGTGGATCGCCAATTTCGCCTTCAGCTGTAAATAAGATAAAACTAGGTTCGGCTTTTTCTCTAAATTCAATGCCTTTAAAATTTGGGTGCTTGATATCGAATTCGTCTAATAAAAATAAAGCTGCAGCTTCCGTTTGTCCTAATTCATGATAGGTTTGTAGGATTTGAACTATTTCAGCTTTGGTTTTCATTTTGAAAAATTACCCAAACAATTGTTCTACTAAATCTTCAATTTTACTCACCATTCGTACATCAATTTTAAAATCTTTCGGATTTATTTTATTGTGTTTTGATACGAAAATGGTTGAAAAACCTAGTTTTTCTGCTTCGTGAATACGTTGTTCGACTTTATTCACTGGACGAATTTCGCCAGTTAAACCGACTTCGCCAGCAAAACAAAAATCTTTATCGATGGTAATGTCTTCATTGGAAGATAAAATAGCGGCAACAACGGCTAAATCAATCGCTGGATCGTCTACATTAATTCCGCCAGTAATATTTAAAAATACGTCTTTCGCACCCAAACGAAAACCTGCACGTTTTTCTAAAACAGCCAAAATCATATTTAGTCGTTTTAAATTATAACCTGTTGTACTTCGTTGTGGCGTTCCGTAAACTGCGGTGGAAACCAAAGCTTGAATTTCAATCATTAACGGTCTCATTCCCTCAATTGTCGTAGCAATTGCTGTTCCAGATAAGTAATTGTCTTTGTTGGAAATTAATATTTCTGATGGATTAGAAACTTCTCGTAAACCATTCCCTAACATTTCATAAATTCCTAATTCGGCAGTTGAACCAAATCGGTTTTTTAAAGCTCGAAGAATTCTGTATACGTGATTTCGGTCGCCTTCGAATTGCAAAACCGTATCGACCATGTGTTCCAAAATTTTCGGACCAGCAATTGTTCCGTCTTTGGTAATATGGCCAATTAAAATAACTGGAACGTTGGTTTCTTTAGCAAATTTTATTAGTTCAGCAGTGCATTCTCTAATTTGAGAAATACTTCCAGCTGAAGATTCGATATATTCGGTATGTAACGTCTGAATCGAATCAATAATCACCACTTCTGGTTCAATTTCTTCAATCTGACGAAATATATTTTGTGTTTTTGTTTCGGTTAAAATGAAACAATTATCAGTTTGACCTGTAATTCTTTCGGCACGCATTTTTATTTGTTTCTGGCTTTCTTCTCCCGAAACATATAAAGTTTTGTAGGGTAATTTTAATGAAATTTGAAGTAAAAGCGTACTTTTTCCAATTCCAGGTTCGCCGCCTAAAAGCGTTAAAGAACCAGGTACTAATCCGCCACCTAAAACGCGGTTTAATTCGCCGTCAGTGGTGTTCATTCGTACTTCTTCTGAAGTCGAAATTTCATTTATTTTTAAAGGTTTAGCGATTTTTTTAGCTTCTGATGAAGGACTTCGCCAAGCTTGTTTTTCTTCTTTCTGAATAATTTCTTCTACAATTGTATTCCATTGTTTGCACGAAGTACATTGTCCTAACCATTTCGCATAGTTAGTCCCACAACTTTGACAAAAGAAAGAAGTTTTTAGTTTAGCCATTTGTTTATGCTGGATTTATTTATTCTGAATTGATTTCAGAATCACAATTTATTCGTCTTTTTTTGGTTCTTCAGTTGGAACGGGTTCAATTGGAGCATCCGTTGGAACTTCTTCTACTTTAGGTTCGTCTTTTTTACCTTTTAAAGCTTCTGCTCTATCTAATAAATAGTCTTTTGTTAAATCACCAATTGGTTCTTGCGTATACGCTCTCATGTATTCTTTAGCTGCTCTTTTGCTATCACCCGTTTTTTCAAAATACATACCACGTTGATACGTCCCCAACATAGTTTTTGGATATTGTTTATCTGAATATTCTGCTAATAATTGAAATTCGTCGTAGGCTTTGTTTTTTAAAATTGCCGCTTCAATTGCTTTGAAATCAGACATTCTAGGTTGCATTTTAATTCCGATTTTCTTTTCGATATAATCGTATTTGTCAATTAAATATTGCGCATATCCTTTTTCTAATTTCAGAATTTTTTCATTGAATTCTAATTTTGAAATCGGTTGGTAACCATTGAAAATAAAATACATCGCACTAGGAATCGCTTCAGCAACTAATGAATAATGTGATGTGTTTTTGAAAACATCGTATCTGTAAAGAACATTAGGGTTTTTGATGTCTTTAGCTACATCATCTAGTTTTTTAGTTTTCTCTTGAATTTCTTCTAAATCACCTGTAGAAGTAGCGTGATAGTAAAAAATTGGTTTTTGAATTTTACCTAAACGTTCTGCAATTCTTTCTTCCATAGCTGGCGCCATTTCTGGAGCTAACGAAATAAAAGCATTGAAAATTGGGTCGTCTTTATATAAGTAGAAATTTAAAAATCCGGCTGTAGTATCGTGTCCAGCAATCATTCTGAAAGGTAACGTTCTGTATTTTTGTTGTACATATGGTAATAATTCGAAACCAATAAATTCGAAAAATTTCGAACCAGAATCTGCCGGCAAACCATCTTCGCCAAAGTTACTATCATTGAAACGCGTTTCGCCATAATTTTGGTTTACGGCTACAATTATCATTTCTGGTAAATCGTCCCAATAATTTCCATACTTTAAAATCCCTGAAAATGGATCCGCTAAATATTCGCCATCTAATAAAACTAAAACTGGATATTTTTTTGTTGGATTACTTTCGTATGAAGCTGGCGTAATTACCGAAAAAGTTCTTTCGTCATTTAGTTTTTTTGACTGAATTTTTTCTTCAATTTTTTGAGAAAAAGCAGCAACAGAAACCATTAAAAATAGTAGGACAGATTTAATCTTCATGATAAATTAATTTAATAAATAATGTAGCAATATACTAATTATTTTTTATTGTATAGCGGTAAAAAAGCGTAAGATAATAAACCAAGTAAAATGGTTAAAATAGTTTGTGAAGTCCAAACTAACCAGCCGAAAGCCGTTCCAATATCATTTGAAATTCCGTATAAAGAAAATATCATGGCAATTGCTAATGGATAAGCGCCTAGGCCACCATTTGTAAAGCCAACGGCTAAACTTCCGAAGATGAAGCCCATAATTACTATATCAAAACTAATATTTGAAGTTTCAGGCAAAGCGAAAATAGTGACATAAAACATCATTAAATACGTAAACCAAATAAAGAAAGAAAAGAAAATATATTTCCATTTGTTTTTCATTTTTAAGATACTCAACATGCCTTCAATTAAGCCTGATAGTTTGTTTTTTAATTTTTTGATAATGCTCCATTCGGCATAAATCCAAATTAATAGAAAAACAATTCCTAATACCAGACCAATAACTCCGAATAAGATTATTTTTTCAAATGCGATTTTTCCTTTGATGAAATTGTATAATTTTTCAAATTGCAGTGCAAATGCTAATCCTACGAATAAGAAAAAGATAACTAAGTCGACAATTCGTTCAGCTACAATTGTTCCGAAACCTTTGTCAAATGGTACATTTTCGTATCTTTTTAATAAAGCAGCACGAGTAATTTCCCCAGATCTTGGAATGGTTAAATTCATGAAATAGGAAACACAAACCGACATTAAATCATTTTTAAAATCCGTTTTGTAGCCTAAATGTTGTAAAGAATATTTCCAACGATACGCTCTTGCCCAATAACCAAATAAAGCAATAAATAAGGACAAGAAAATGTAAATATAATCGGCTTGTTGAAAACACGATTTTATTTTGCTTAATTCTTCAGTGGATAATGTGGTATATTGATAGTAAATTAGTCCGAAACCTAATAGTAACGGAACAAATAAAGAGGCAATTTTACCTAATTTCGCCTTCAAAACTAAGTTAAAGAATTATCTTTTTCGTTAGGGAAAACCAAACAAGGTTTAAAAGTTTTAGCTTCTTCAAAGTCAATAATTCCATAAGCGATAATGATAATAATATCGCCTCGGTGAACTTTTCTGGCAGCTGGACCATTTAAAGTGATTTCGCCTGTATTTCTTGGGCCTTTTATGGCATAAGTTTCTAAACGTTCTCCGTTGTTAATATTAACAATGGCAACTTTTTCACCTTCAACGATATTGGCTGCTTCTAGTAAAGCTTCGTCAATTGTAATACTTCCAATATAATTTAAATCGGCTCCAGTAACAGAAACTCTGTGTATTTTAGATTTTACTACTTGTATTTGCATTTTGCAAAGTTAATTAATTCGAATAAATTTTATAATTTATTTTAATGAAATATTATCAATCAATCTGATGTTTTCAATAAAAACGGCTATAAAGCCTCTGTAATTTTTGTTTTTTACTTTTCTTTTGCAAGTTAAAAGTGTGTCTTCTGCGGCAATTTCAAAATATTCTAAGGTGAAATTCGGATGTTTTTTGAATTCTTTCTCTACAAATAAAACCACTTCATTCGCTGATTTTGATTCAAATTTTTCTTTGGCTTGAGAAAGTATTTGGTAAATTAATTTCGATTCATTTTTTGCGTTTTCAGAAAGTCTTTCATTACGGCTACTCATCGCTAAACCACTTCTTTCTCTGAAAATTTCACAACCAATAATGTTAACCGGAATTTTATATTTTGAAACTAATTTTTTTACGATTTGAAGTTGTTGAAAATCTTTTTCGCCAAAATAAGCATTAGTGGGTTTTACAATTTCGAAAAGTTTTTTCACAATAGTTCCCACGCCATCAAAATGTCCAGGACGATGCTTGCCTTCCATTTGATTTTCTAATCCGTCGTAATTGAATGAGGTTGAAATGGTGTTTCCTTCGTAAATATCAGTAATACTTGGTGCGTAAATAAGAATTTTTTTACTCAATTTTTGCACAAGCTCCACGTCTTTTTCTAAAGTTCTCGGGTATTTTTTTAAATCATCCGCATTATTGAACTGAGTGGGATTTACAAAAATACTCAAAACAGTAATCTCATTTTCTGCTAAAGATTGCTCTAATAATGACAAGTGTCCTTTGTGTAAAGCACCCATAGTAGGTGCAAAACCAATTTTTTTAGATTGATTTTCGGCATTGTTTAATTCAATTTGAAGCTCTTTTTGTGTTTGAAAAACGTGCATAGAATATTATTATAAAATGCAAACTTACTATTTTAGTAGATAAGTCCATAAATTTTTATAATTTTGCATATTAAACAAAAATATAACATTTATTATATGAATGACAAGAGGATATTATATGTATCATCTGAAGTAGTGCCTTATTTAGCTGAAAATGAAGTGTCATTACATTCTTATGAACTGCCAAAAATGATAAATGAAGTAGGAGGGCAGATAAGAATCTTTATGCCAAGATATGGAAATATCAATGAACGCAGACATCAATTACATGAAGTAATTAGACTTTCTGGGATGAATTTGGTAGTGAATGACATGGATATGCCTTTGATTATCAAGGTGGCCTCTATACCTAAAGAAAGAATTCAGGTTTATTTTATTGATAATGACGAATATTTTAAAAGAAAAGCTACTTTTTCTGACGAAGAAGGTGTGTTGTATCCGGATAATGACGAAAGAGCTATTTTCTTTGCAAAAGGTGTTGTTGAAACTGTTAAAAAATTAAACTGGGTACCAGATATTATACACGTTCATGGTTGGATGGCTTCTTTGTTGCCTGTTTACTTGAAACATTACTATAAAGATGAAGGTATTTTTGAAGACACAAAAATTATTACCTCTGTTTATGCTACTGATTTTGAAGGAGCTTTAGATCCTGAAATGATTAATAAGTTAGCTTATGATAATTTGCCTGCAGATGCAATTTCAGTTTATAAAGAGCCAATTTTTAATAATTTGATGAAAGCAACAATTGATCATTCTGATGGAATTATTATTGCATCGAACGACTTGCCATCAGATTTAACAAAATATATAGAAACTTCGAAAAAACCTTTTTTACCTTTCACCCCGAAAGAAATTTTCAAAGAAGCATATTTAGAGTTTTTAAAAAATAAAGTACAATAATTATAATGAAAAAGAAAATAGCAGTTTTATTTTTAGTTTTTTCAATGGTATTTATTTCTTGTGATCAAGATTTTAATACTATTGGAGCAGATTTAGTAGGTGATGAGCATTTTGATTTTGATAAATATGAAGTTAATGGATTAAAAGCTTTTTCTGTTAAAACTGAAGAAGTTCAAACCAATAATTTACCAATAAACCCTCTTGGATTTTACAACAACCCTTATTTTGGACAAACAAAAGCGAATTTTGTAACACAGTTGGCTTTGTCAACAGAGCAGCCAAAATTTGGTACAAGTGTACAAGTTGATAATATAACTTTATATGTGCCGTATTATAGTTCAGTAGAATCTACAAATGCAGATGGATCTCAAGTATATTCTTTAGATTCAATTTATGGTGTAAATAAAGAAAGTAAAATGAAATTGAGTGTTTATGAAAATGGATATTTTATAAATACTTTTGATCCAAATAATAATTTTCAAACGGCTCAACGTTATTATTCTGATATGGATAATACTATTGACGCTCAGAAGAAAGGTCATGATGGAAGCGGAAATAGCGGAACTCTTGTGTTGAATGATAGCCCTAATTCAGCAGAAAATGAGCAGTTCTTTTTTAGTAAATCAGAAATAGTTATTTATAACAGAAAATACAATGCAGTTTCTGGAGAATTTGAATATGTTGATTCTAATGATGCGTTTATTGTGCCACAATCAAATGTTACTCCGAGAGTAGTAAAAGAGCGTTTGGCTCCAGGGATTTACTTGACATTAAATAAAGAATTTTTCAAGAAAAAAATATTAAACGCTACGAGTAGTGAATTGTTTAATAATAATAATTTCAGACAATATTTTAAAGGATTGTATTTTAAAATGGAACAAGTTGCTGGTCAGGAAGGAGCAATGGCAATGTTGAATTTTACTAATGCTAAAGTAAATTTTAATTATAGCTCTATTAATCAAGGTGCTACAAATCCGGTAGTGACATATAAAACTTTCGTGATGAATTTAGGTTTAAATGCATTAGGGAATTGTATTTCATTACAAGATTTTAATTATGGGGGTAACTACAATACTGGTTTGTCAGATCCTGCTAATACTTTTGGAAGCCCTACTTTTGGTCAAAATGAAAGGCTTTATGTAAAAGGAGGAAAAGGTTCATTAGTATATATTGATGTTTTTGGAGATACAGATGTGAAAGGAATTGTAAACGGAGTTTTTGTTCCTGGTGCAAATCAAATCCCAGATGAATTAGAAGAACTAAAATTAAAAGGATGGTTAATTAATGATGCTTATTTAGAGTTTTTTATTGACCAATCAGCTACTACAGGTATGGGTGGTGCAAATCAGATAGAGTCGGAAAGAATATATTTATTTGACGCAACTAATCAAAAATCATTAGTGGATTACAATTTTGATAGTACTACAAGTTCTAACTCAAAATATAATAAACTTATTTATGGTGGTATTATTCAAAGAGATGATACGCCTGCTAATAAAGGAGTGAAATATAAAATTAGAATCACGCAACACATCAATAATCTAATTAATAGTACAAATGTTAATTTGAATAAAAATGTGAGATTAGGACTTTCTGTTACTGAAAACATCGGGTTGTCGGGTAATTATTATTTTAAAAATCCATTAACATTTGGTACAGTTTCAACAAGCGATGATATTGAAAAATTTCCTGCCGCTTCAATTATGTCGCAACAAGGAACAGTTTTACATGGAACGCATAGTTCAGACGCAAGTAAAAAATTAAAATTAGTTATTCATTTTACAAAACCAAACTAAACTCTTATATATATGTGTGGAATCGTAGGTTATATTGGTCATAGAGAAGCATATCCAATTATTATAAAAGGATTAAAAAGATTAGAATATCGTGGATACGATAGTGCTGGTCTTGTTTTATATGATGGTAAAGATTTGAAACTTTGTAAAACTAAAGGGAAAGTTTCCGATTTAGAAGAAAAGGTTACTAAGGAAATATCTACAGCAGGACATATTGGTTTTGGTCATACGCGTTGGGCTACTCATGGTGTGCCAAATGATGTAAATTCACACCCACATTTTTCAAATTCTGGAAAATTAGCAATTGTTCATAATGGGATTATTGAAAATTATGAGCCGTTAAAAAAAGAGTTAATCAAAAGAGGTTATGTTTTTCATTCTGATACAGATACTGAAGTTTTAATTAACTTAATTGAAGATGTTCAGAAAAAAGACAATTTAAAATTAGGAAAAGCAGTTCAAGTTGCCTTAAATCAAGTGGTTGGAGCTTATGCAATTGTGGTATTTGATGTAAACAAGCCAGACGAATTAGTTTGTGCTCGTTTAGGTTCGCCATTAGCAATTGGTATTGGTGAAGACGAATATTTTGTGGCTTCAGATGCTTCTCCGTTTATAGAATTTACTTCAAATGCTATTTATTTAGAAGATGAAGAAATGGCAATTATTCGTTTGAACAAACCAATGAAAGTGCGTAAAATTAAAGATGATTCTTTAGTTGATCCTTATGTTCAAGAATTGCAAATGAATTTAGAGCAAATTGAAAAAGGTGGTTACGAACATTTTATGTTAAAAGAAATTTACGAACAACCAAACGTAATTAAAGACACATATAGAGGTAGATTATTAGCGAACAAAGGTATTATTCAAATGTCTGGTGTGGAAGATAATTTAGAAAGATTTACCAATGCGAAACGAATTCTAATTATTGCTTGTGGAACTTCTTGGCATGCTGGTTTAGTAGCCGAATATGTGATAGAAGAATTTGCAAGAATCCCTGTTGAAGTAGAATATGCTTCAGAATTTAGATACAGAAATCCAATTATAAATAAAGATGATGTTGTTATTGCTATTTCACAATCTGGTGAAACGGCTGATACTTTAGCTGCAATTAAATTAGCGAAAGAAAACGGAGCATTTGTTTTTGGAGTTTGTAACGTAGTAGGTTCTTCTATTTCTAGAGAAACAGACGCAGGTGCTTATACACATGCTGGACCAGAAATTGGTGTAGCGTCAACAAAAGCATTTACTACTCAAATTACAATTCTAACTCTTATCGCTTTACGTTTAGCAAAAGCAAAAGGGTCAATGAATCAATCTGATTATCAACGTTATTTGTTGGAATTAGAAATGATTCCAGAAAAAGTTCAAGAAGCATTACAGACTAACGAAGTAGCTTTAGAAATTGCAAAAATTTATAAAGATGTACCAAATGCATTGTATTTAGGTAGAGGATTTAATTTTCCAGTGGCATTAGAAGGTGCATTGAAATTAAAAGAGATATCATACATTCATGCAGAAGGTTATCCAGCTGCAGAAATGAAACACGGACCAATTGCTTTAATTGACGAACAAATGCCAGTTATTGTTATTGCTCCGAATAAAGGTCATTACGACAAAGTAGTGAGTAATATTCAAGAAATAAAATCAAGAAGCGGAAAAATTATTGCGGTTGTGACTAAAGGAGATACTCAAGTGAAAGCTTTAGCAGACCACGTAATTGAAATTCCAGAAACTTCGGAAGCGTTAACGCCATTATTAACCACAATTCCATTGCAATTGTTGTCATATCATATTGCGGTATTAAGAGGTTGTAATGTTGATCAGCCTAGGAATTTGGCAAAATCAGTGACCGTAGAATAACATAAAAAAGCGAAATAATTAATATTTCGCTTTTTTATTGAAAAAAATTCAAAAAATATATTGCATAATTGCATCTAAAAAAACTATCTTTGCACTCTGAAAAAAGTATGTTTTTTTTCAATAATAAATAGCTATTAAATAAATACATAAGCAATGTCTAAAGTTACAGGAAAAGTTGCACAAATTATTGGACCAGTTGTAGATGTAGTGTTTGACACTACTAACGGTGAACTTCCAAAAATTTATGATTCATTAGAAATTACTAAAAAAGACGGTACTAAATTAGTATTAGAGGTACAATCTCACATTGGGGAAAATACAGTTCGTACAATCTCAATGGATTCTTCTGATGGTTTATCAAGAGGTACTGAAGTGGTTGGAACAGGAAATCCAATCAAAATGCCAATTGGACCAGATGTTTATGGTCGTTTATTCAACGTTATTGGTGATGCTATCGATGGTTTAGGGGAATTACCTAAAGACGGAGATAACGGGATGTCAATTCACCGTGCTGCACCAAGATTTGAAGATTTAGCTACTTCTTCTGAAGTTTTATTTACAGGTATTAAAGTAATTGACTTAATTGAGCCTTACGCAAAAGGAGGTAAAATTGGTTTATTCGGTGGTGCTGGAGTAGGTAAAACTGTATTAATTCAAGAATTAATTAACAATATCGCAAAAGGTCACGGTGGACTTTCAGTATTCGCAGGAGTAGGAGAAAGAACACGT
>JAZKHI010000125.1:29916-45709 GCA_040385445.1 Bacteroidota bacterium
GCCAGGAATGAGAGAGTCTAAAGCTACTTTCGTTTTCGGACAAATGAATGAGCCACCTGGTGCTCGTGCTCGTGTAGCATTATCAGGATTATCTATTGCGGAATATTTCCGTGATGGAGCTGGAACTGGACAAGGAAAAGACGTACTTTTCTTCGTAGATAACATCTTCCGTTTTACACAAGCGGGTTCTGAAGTATCTGCACTTTTAGGACGTATGCCTTCTGCAGTAGGTTACCAACCAACTTTGGCAACAGAGATGGGGGTAATGCAAGAGCGTATTACTTCAACAAAAACAGGATCTATTACATCTGTACAAGCGGTTTACGTACCTGCGGATGACTTAACTGACCCTGCTCCAGCAACAACGTTTGCTCACTTAGATGCTACAACAGTATTGTCTCGTAAAATTGCTGAGTTAGGTATTTATCCAGCGGTAGATCCATTAGATTCTACTTCTCGTATCTTAACTCCAGATGTTTTAGGTGATGAGCATTATGATTGTGCACAAAGAGTAAAAGAAATTTTACAACGTTACAAACAATTACAAGATATTATCGCGATTTTAGGTATGGAAGAATTATCTGAAGAAGATAAATTAGTCGTATCTCGTGCTCGTAAAGTACAACGTTTCTTATCTCAACCTTTCCACGTAGCTGAACAGTTTACAGGAATTCCAGGTGTTTTAGTAGATATTAAAGATACTATCAAAGGATTTAATATGATTATGGATGGTGAATTAGACCGTTTACCAGAATCAGCTTTCAACCTTAAAGGAAGTATTCAAGAAGCTATTGAAGCTGGAGAAAAAATGTTAGCGGAAGCATAATAAATCGCTTAAAGCCAACCCGAGGCGCAGCCGAATTGTATGCAGCGCAGCGAATAAAAGCTTAAAGCTAAAAGCCAAAAATATGATTTTAGAAATAGTATCACCAGAAGCAACCTTATTTTCAGGAGAAGTTACATCAGTATCTGTTCCAGGAATCAATGGCGAGTTTCAAATGTTAAATAATCACGCTGCAATTGTTTCTATTTTACAAAAAGGAAACATTAAAATTAGTGCGCCAAGTTTTAATATTGAAAAAGCCAACTTAGCAAAATTTACAAAAGTAAATGAGCAAACATATTGGTTAGCAATTAACTCTGGTACTATAGAAATGAATAACAATAAAGTAATTGTTTTAGCAGACTAATTCAGTTTTTTATTAAAATAACAATCCCGATAAGTGTTTTCTTATCGGGATTTTTTTATTTTTACGGTATGAAAATTCCAAATTCACTTCAACAAAAATTAAATCTTCGTATTGAATCAAATGCTTTACGAAAATTGCCTATTGCTTCCAATGGAATTGATTTTTCATCTAACGATTATTTAGGATTTGCTAAAAACGAAGAAATATTTGATGACACGCACAACTATTTAATTGATACTAATGTAAAAGAAAATGGTGCAAGTGGTTCACGATTAATTTCAGGAAATCATAATTTGTACGATATTGCGGAGGATTATATTGCTGCTTTCCATCAATCGGAAGCGGCTATAATTTTCAATTCTGGGTACGATGCGAATGTGGGTTTTTTCAGCTCGGTTCCACAACGAAATGATATTATTTTATATGACGAATTATGTCACGCTTCTATTCGTGACGGAATTCAAATGAGTCATGCCAAAGCGTATAAATTTCAACATAACGATTACGAAGATTTAGAGAAGTTGTTAGAAAGATGTCAGACTGAGCTTGCCGAAGTCTATATCGTTACCGAATCCGTTTTTTCAATGGATGGCGATTCTCCAAATATGGAAACTTTAGTACAACTTTCTCAGAAATTCAATGCGCTTTTAGTAGTTGATGAAGCACATGCGTTAGGTGTTTTTGGAGAAAATGGCGAAGGTTTGGTTCAATTTCAAAAATTACATGATAAAGTTTTTGCCCGAATAATGACTTTCGGAAAAGGTTTAGGTTGTCATGGTGCAACTATTTTAGGAAGTGCAGATTTGAAGGAATATTTAGTCAATTTCGCTCGAAGTTTTATTTATACGACTGGACTTTCACCGCATTCTGTAGCTACAATTTTAGTGGCTTATCAAAATTTAAATAAAGTTGATGAGCTTAAAAAAATAAAAGAAAACATCAATTTTTTCAATCAGCAGAAACAATTATTAGGGATAAAACCTTTGTTTGTGTACAGTAAATCTGCTATTCATTCTGCTATAATTCCTGGAAATGAAAAAGTAAAAAACATCGCATCACAATTACAAGAAAAAGGTTTCGATGTAAAAGCCATTCTTTCGCCAACAGTTCCAGAAGGACAAGAAAGATTGCGTTTTTGTTTGCATTCATATAATACTCAAAATGAAATGGAAAATGTATTGACAGAATTGAGTAAATTAGTATTCTAATAATAAATAATGGGGAACTCAAAATTTTATAAAATTGCGAATTATCAATATTCTTCAGAGGCTTATTTATTTAAAGCTAAGTTAGAATCTGAAGGTATTGAAGTTTTTCTTCAAAATGAAAACACAGTTAATACTGAACCAGCTTGGAGCAATGCAATTGGAGGTGTGAAATTATTTGTTTTTGCAGATGATGTTATGAAAGCGAAACAAATTTTAGAAGCTATTCCCGAATATTCATTTGATGATAATGGTGAATTACTTGTTTGTCCGAATTGTGGCTCAGATAAAACCAAAATGTTTACTACAATTAAAGATTTGAAATCGTTTTTTGCTTTTATTTATGGTTTGATAACGCTTTCGATGCCTTTTTATTCCAAACATAAACACAAATGCGAAAGCTGTAATTTCGAATTTTAAATTATTTAGCCAAATTTTCACAAAATATTAATAACAATTCATTGCTAACCTAGCAAAATCTTTGCGAACTTTGCGGTTAAATATAATTTATGAAACTATTTATAACAGGAATTGGAACGGATGTAGGCAAAACAATCGCCTCATCAATCATTGTAGAAGCTTTAGAAGCCGATTATTGGAAACCAATTCAAGCTGGAGATTTAGAGAATTCGGATACGAATAAAGTGGAAAAGTATATTTCTAACTCTAAAACTAAATTTCATAAAAATTCTTATGAATTAAATACGCCTGCAAGTCCACATTTAGCAGCTGAAATTGACGCAATTACTATCGATATTAAAAAAATTACCGAACCTAAAACTAAGAATAAATTAGTAATTGAAGGTGCTGGTGGAATTTTTGTTCCTTTAAATAATACGGATTGCGTTATCGATTTAATTCAAGCTGATTATAAAGTCATTGTGGTTTCTCGCCATTATTTAGGAAGTATCAATCATACGTTAATGACCATTGAAATTTTAAAATCGAGAAAATTAAATGTGGTCGGAATTGTTTTTTCTGGTGATGAAAATACATCTTCTGAAAGTATTATTTTAGAAAAAACAGGTGTTTCAATGATTGGAAGAATTGACAATGAGCCATATTTTGATCAAAATGTAATAAAATATTACGCCGATTTGTTCCGAGAAAATCTTTTGATGTTATAAATTGGTAGAAATTTAAAAAAGACATTAGACTTTAATACCTTTGCAGCGTTGATTAATCACTAAGTATTAGTAGCTATTACAATGACAATTTCAGAAAAAGATAATTTATACAACTGGCATCCTTATACACAACATAAAATATATTCTCATTTTCCAGCTATCGTAAAAGGTAAGGAAGAATTTTTATGGGACGAAAACGGTAAAAAATATATTGACGCCATCGCTTCTTGGTGGGTTAATCCATTCGGACACAGTAATACGTTTATTGCTGATGCGATTTATAAACAACTTACCACTTTAGAACACGTTTTGTTTGGCGGTTTCACACATAATGTTGTCGTAGAATTAGCCGAAAAATTAGTCGAAATTTTACCATCCAATCAGAAGAAATTCTTTTATTCTGATAATGGTTCTACTGCTGTGGAAGTAGCGATAAAAGCTTCATTCCAATTTCATTATAATAAAGAAGTAAATAAAAATACGATTATTGCTTTTGAAGATGCCTTTCATGGTGATACTTTCGGAGCTATGGCTGTGAGCGGAATTGGATTGTTTACAGATGCTTTTCAAGACGCCTTAATTAAAGTAATCCGAATTCCAGTTCCCACAAAAGGCAATGAAGAAAAATCGAAATTAGCTTTAGAAAAAGCCATTTCTGAGAATAAAGTTGCGGCTTTTATTTTTGAACCTTTGGTTTTAGGTGCTGCCGGAATGGTCATGTATGAAGCTTCGGAATTGGATGAATTAATTTCAATTTGTAAACAAAATGACGTTTTTACGATTGCTGATGAAGTGATGACTGGTTTCGGAAAAACAGGAAAACTATTCGCTTGTAATTATTTGGAAAACCAACCCGATATGATGTGTTTGAGTAAAGCGCTTACTGGCGGAACGATTCCTATGGCAATTACGACTTTTACTCAAGCTATTTTTGATGGTTTTGTGAGTGATAATGTGAATCACGCGTTATTTCACGGACATACGTTTACGGCAAATCCAACCGGTTGTGCGGCAGCATTAGCGAGTATTCAGTTATTGGAAAATCCAGAAATTTTTGAAAATATAGGTAAGATTAATACTTCGCATCTTCAATTTGAAGAACATATTTCGAAACATCCAAAAGTAAAAACTACTCGAGTTTTAGGTGTTATTTTCGCTTTAGAAGTGCAAGTTTCCGAAAAACAAGACTATTACAGTAATTTACGCAATCAGTTTTATAATTATTTTATAGATAAAGGTGTAATTTTGCGCCCAGTTGGTAATATCATCTATATTTTACCTTCTTATATTATTTCCGATGAAAGTTTGCAACAAATTTATGCAACTATCGAACAAGCTTTAAATGAAATTCCATGTTAAAACAACCTGTTTTTATAAATTCAATTGCTTCTATTTCTGCTTTAGGAACTTCTCCTGCTGAAATTTGGACTAATTATTTACATGAGAATTCTTTGTTTCAAAAGCTAGATGCGAATCAAAAGCATTACTGGGTTTCTAAATTTTCTGATGAATCTGAACAACTTTTGCAAGATGTAATGACAGCCGATTCTAAATACAAACATTTAGATAAATCGGTTGTGATGGCCATTTTGGTAGCCCGAAAATGTTTTGAAAAAAGTCATTTTTCGGATAAAAATGTGGGAATTAATTTTGGTTCTTCTCGTGGTGCAACTACTTTATTTGAAAAACACCATGCTGATTTTATCAGTGATGGTTTTGTTTCTACATTTACTTCGCCATCTACAACTTTAGGAAATGTTTCCAGTTGGGTTTCTCACGATTTACAAGCCGAAGGTCCAGAAATTTCACATTCTATAACATGTTCCACAGGTTTACACGCTTTACTTAACGGAATTGCGTGGTTACAATCAGGAATGGCCAATCAGTTTTTAGTAGGAGCAAGTGAAGCGCCATTAACACCTTTTACATTAAGCCAATTATCAGCATTAAAAGTATATTCTACTGAAGAAAATGCTTTGGCAAATAGATGTTTGGATTTTGAAAAAACTTCGAATACGATGGTTTTAGGTGAAGCGGCTTCTTGTATTTCATTATCATTATCTTCAGAAAATGCCATCGCTAAAATTACTGGAATTGGTTATGCAACAGAAGTTTTATCTAGTAGTACTTCTATTTCTTCAGATGCGAAATGTTTTCAAAAATCTATGAAAATGGCAATTGGTTGTAATGATTTAGAAGATATTGATGCGATTGTCATGCATGCTCCGGGAACTATTCAGGGTGATAGCACTGAGTTTGAAGCGATAAAAATCATTTTTGGAAATAACTTACCGATGCTAACTTCAAACAAATGGAAAGTGGGACATACTTTTGCAACTTCTGGTTTGTTGAGTTTAGAATTGTCAATTTTAATGTTGCAAAATCAACATTTTATTGCATCTCCTTTCTATAAAAATCAGAATTCTAAAAACCTTAAAAAAATACTGGTTAATGCCGTCGGATTTGGTGGAAATGCCGTTAGTATTTTAATAGAATTGTAATTTTTTTAGTTTAAAATTTTCCTTTTTCAATATAATTCTATGTTAAGAATCTATTTCTTACAAAATCTTCATTTTTCTAATTTCATCAAATTGTTAAGTGTTTTTTATCGATTTTTTACTTCAAATCATCGGAATTTTTTATTAACAGGATTTTGACTGCGAAATAATTAACAAAAACAATCTCAATTGTTAAAAATTTAATGAATTTAGCTAAATGTTGATTATTTAACATAATTAACTTTTTTTGTTAGAATATAATTTATACATTTAACATAATAATTAGATTATTTTAAATAGAATTTAACAAAAAATAACTATTTAATAACATTTAAACAACTCCATTTATTAACTTAAAAAAACTCCAAAAATGCGCTGACTTTAAAAACTAACCTTAAATCTTCCGGGATATGAATAAAAAAATTACTCAAATTAAAAGATTACTTACCCCTACATTAGTTTTCTTATTACTTACTACGGTAAGTTTCTCTCAAAATGCAAATTTGGTTATATCTGGAAATGGTATAACAATTCCAAATGGAGATATCACACCAAGTTTACCTGATTTTACAGATTTCGGAAATGTAAACATTGGTTCTACTCAAGATAATACATTTGTTTTAACAAACATAGGTGTTGGAGGAACAAATAGTGCACGTAGAATTACTTTCGCAAGTCCAGCTGTTGTTATTTCTGGAACAGGAGCCTCTCAATTTTCTATAGTTTCTGGTCCTACTGGCGGAAGTATGTTAAATGGACTAGGAGCTGTTTTTTCTCCAGATTTAGTAATTCGATTTACGCCAACTGCTCCTATAGGAATTAAAAATGCAACAATTACAGTTAGATATACAAATAATGCAGGAACTTTAACGTATGTATATGCGATAAGAGGAAATGCAGTTTCGTTGCCAGAAATGGATGTACGTGGAAATGCAAATTCTATAGTTGATGGAGATATTACACCTTCAATTATAGACTTTACAGATTATGGTACTACATCAGTTGGAACAAGCGTAAACAGAACTTATTTTGTACACAATACTGGAGCTGCAAATTTAAACTTAGGTGCTATTACATTTTCTGGCGCTAACCCTACAGATTTTTCTGTTTCAACGTTACCAGCTGCTATTGTTGCGCCAGGTGGAAATACTTCTTTTGTTGTGTCATTTACGCCGCCAGCAATCGGTACAAAAACTGCAACCATTTCAATTGTAAATAATGATTCAAATGAAAACCCTTATAACTACAATTTAATTGGAGCTTGTATTCAGACTTTTTTTGATAGTGATAATGATGGAATTTATGATAATATTGATGTGGATGATGACAATGATGGGATTCGTGATGTTATAGAAGAAACAAATTGTAATAATGCTAATGGACCAAAAGTTAATTATAAATTTTTAAATGAAAGTTTTGGTGCGGGAGCAAGAACAACAATTAATACAACTTATAATGCGATTACAACTTATTGTTATGAAAATGGAGTAGGCGCACCAAATACAGTTGCTTGTCCAACTTTAAGTTCTGTGGATTTAAATGATGGAGAATATGCTGTAGCTTCTAGCTGTCAAATTGCATCTTGGGCACCAACATTTTGGCATATGGGTGGTGATCATACGGGTGATCCAAATGGGAGAATGGCTATTTTTAATGCTTCTTATACTCCAGGTATTTTCTATACCGCTTCAATTACTGGTGCTTTACCAAATATTCCAATTACATATAGTTTCTGGGTTTTAAATATTGACAGAACAGACGCTCCTGGTATTGCAACTAGATTACGTCCGAATGTAAGAGTTGAATTTAGAGATGTAAATAATAATCTTTTAACAGCAATTAGTACTGGAAATATCGCACCTACAACAGCTGGAAACTTAGCTGGAAACTGGGTTCAGTTTACAGCTAGTTTAAACTTAAATGTGGACGCTTTTAATGTAATTTTCATCAATAACGAAACTGGTGGATTAGGAAACGATTTAGCTTTAGATGACATTTTAATTACTCAAGCTTTATGCGATTTAGACAGAGATGGTGTTGCCGATGTTTTCGATTTAGATTCAGATAATGATGGAATTGAAGATATTATTGAAGTAGGTTTAGGCGCTTTAAGTAATGCTAAAGGAAGAATGGATGTGGCTTGGCTAGATTTAAATGTTAATGGTTTACATGATGTTGCTGAACCAATTTTATCTGCTCCTGATTTTGATGGTGATGGCGCTCCAAATTATATGGATTTAGATTCTGATAATGATGCTGTTTTTGATGTGGATGAATCTGGAGCTGGAAATAGTAATGCAATTCCAGGTTTTATAAATGGTGATGGAGATATTACTGGAGACGGTAAAGGTGACGGAATTGATTCTGAAACATTTAGAAGTAAAGACACAAACGGCGATGGAATTGTGGAAGGTTATGGTGATGGAATTTTAGATTTATACGATTATGGTTTAAATATTTACGGAAATTTAGATCAGGGTTTAAATATTGCGCCATTTTTAGATTATGTATTAGATATCGATCTTGACTTAGCTCCAAGTTATTTAGACAGAATGAGTAATGGAATTTCGTTTGATATTACCAACACACTTTATGCTTCTTTAGATGGAAACAACGACGGAATTATTGACGGAAATACAGATATTGATAAAGATGGAATTTTAGATGCTTTTGATACCAATACAGCTTATTTTGGTTCGCCAAGAGATTTAAACAGAAAACTATTATTAGAGTTTGATGGTAGAAATGATTATGCGCAAAGTACTGCTATATTAGGAGGTTTACCTTCAGCAACTTTAATGTCTTGGGTAAATTTAGCTAATGGATTTAGTGCAGATGGATTTGTTGTTGGACAAAATAATTTCCAATTAAAAGTGTCTAACATCAGAAGATTGCAAGCTACTGTAAACGGAACTACAGTTACATTCAATACAGCCTTAAACACCAACCAATGGTATCATATTGCAGCCATTTATTCAGGTGGAAGTGTAAGGTTATATTTAAATGGATTACAAGTTGCTTCTCAAGCCTTAGCAGGTAATATTGCTGCGGATGCTTCATTATTAACTTTAGGAAAAAGTCCAACAAGTACTACCAACTATTTTAGAGGAAAAATGGATGAGGTACGTATTTTCAATATCGGATTAACTGATGCACAATTACAAAGAATGGTGTATCAAGAAGTAAGAAATAATGTAACTCAAGTTAGAGGTGAAGTAATTCCAAAAGATGTAGGAACATTACCATTCGCTAATTTAGTAAGATACTATAGAATGGATGTATATAAAGATGATATTATTGACGATTTGTCTACACCAGCAATTGATTTAGTGGGAACAAAAATATTCAATCATAAAGTAATCAATGCGCAACAAGCACCTATGCCTTTCCTTACAGAGAGAACTGGTGATTTTGCAACAGCTGTAAATAGTCCAACTAAAGAAATTAGAGGTATGGATATTATGGATTACGATTGGTCAATTGTAAATGTAGCTCATAATATTACTGAAACTTCAAATTCAACTGATTTAGGTTTAATCTTAAATCCGGGTGCGACAATATACATGACTAACGATAATAAATTGCAAAATGATTGGTATTTATTGTTAGATGGCGTTGTCGATTTAGTTGGACGTTCTCAATTGGTACAAACAACTCAAAGCGATTTAGAACCAACTAGTGATGGCTGGATAGAAAGAGATCAACAAGGAGCTTCAAATTTATACAATTATAACTATTGGTCTTCTCCAGTTGGTCCAGTAAACGGAAGTACAAACAATAACAATTATACGGTTGCTACTGTTTTAAGAGATGGTACAAATCCTGCAAGCCCAACTGCAATTAATTGGGTTGGTGGTTATGATGGTGCGCCAACAAGCCCTATCAGTGTTGCGCGTTATTGGATTTGGAAATTTCAAAATGTATCAGGAGTTTATGCAAATTGGTCTCAAGTTTTAGAAACAGGAACATTAAGTCCATCTCAAGGTTATACAATGAAAGGAAGTGGAGCTGCAACTCCAAGACAAAATTATACTTTTGTTGGAAAACCATTTAATGGAACTATTACTAATCCTATTTCTGCAAATAATTTAAACTTAAGCGGAAATCCGTATTCTTCAGCAATTGATGCAGATAAATTTATTGATGACAATGTAAGTTCTTTAGCAGGACCTTCAGGCTCTACAAATGGAACTTTATATTTCTGGGAACAATCAGCTTTGAATAACACGCATATTTTACAAGCTTATCAAGGTGGTTATGCAGCATATACTAAAGTTGGTGGAACGCCGCCAATTGCACCTCCAGGAATTAGTGGTTTAGGTGGAAATACTAAAATCGCACAACGTTTTATTCCTGTTGGACAAGCATTCTTTGTTTTTGGAAGTGCTTCAGGTGGAAATATTACTTTTAATAATTCTCAAAGAATATTTGTTAAAGAAAATGATCCTGCTTCTTTTGAAATGTTTAGAACTGGCGATCATAACAATGCAACACATGCAAATACGATAACAAATGCAAATGATACATATGAAGCACGAGAATTTGCTAAAATTCGTTTAGGATTTAATTCTACTAATAATTTTCACAGACAAATATTATTAGGCTTTATGAATGAAAATGCTACTGATAATTACGATGCGGGTTATGATGGAGTTCATTTAGATGATCAACAAAATGATATGTATTTTAGAAATCAAAATACGAACTTAATTATTCAAGGTGTTGGGTTTTTCAATGAAGAAAAAAGACATCCAATTAGTGTTAAGACAAATCAAGATGGCTTTGTAGAAATTGTTTTAGATGAGGTTGAAAATTTTGATGCCAACCGAAAAATATTCATTTTTGATAAAGCAACCGGATTGTATCATAACATTAAAACTCAACCATTCAAAGTTAAATTAACAACTGGAGTTCATAATGATAGATTTTATTTGACTTTTACTAATAGAAGTAACTATGTAGATGCTTCTCAAAGTAAAACTAGTTCTGATACTGAAGTAAGTGAAATTATTGATGTGAAATATGAAAACACAAATCAAATGTTACAAATTACTAATGAAGATAAAAACACTACAATAAATCAAGTGTATTTGTATAATTTAGTGGGACAATTGGTAAATACTTGGGATGTGAGAAACGAAAACCAAGCTAACATTCAAATTCAAATGAATGCTAATACTACTGGAGTTTACATTGTAAAAATTGAAACAACAAACGGTACAATTAGTAAAAATGTAAGTATAAAATAACCATGATGCATCATTTAAAATAAAATCCCAATCTGTTTTCAGGTTGGGATTTTTGTTAAAATAAAGTTTCTACTTCTAAGAGTTCTACGTAATCTTGTCACCCTGAAAGGGTCTCACACAATCCACATCCCCAATCAAATTCAATCCTTCAAATCCTTCAAATCCGCGTGCATATCAACCCAAACTTACTCGCAAACTTGTCATGCTGAAAGCATCTCACACAATCCGCAACACCAATCAAATTCAATCCTTCAAGTCCTTCAAGTCCTTCAAATCTGTGTGTCTATCAACACAATCGTTAAAACAAAAATCCCAACTTCTAATTTCTAAAAGTTGGGATTTTAATATGTTTATTTTGTTCTTATAACAAATTCATAATTGCATCTGGGAATAAACCAATAAGTACTAATAAAACCGTAGCAACAATTCCTACGATATAATATTCAGAATGATTGGCAAATTCTTTGCCATAAGTTGGTTCTTTTGTGTACATCGCTACTACAATTTTGAAGTAGTAAAACACGGCAATCATCGAGTTGATAATCGCTACAATGGCTAAACCAATAAATCCGCTTGTGATAATTTGATTCAATAAGAAGAACTTCGCGAAGAAACCTGCTAAAATTGGAATTCCAGCCATAGACAATAAAGCAATTGTCATGATGAAAGCCATTAAAGGATTCTTTTTTCCTAAACCATTGAAGTTTTCAATTTGATCGTTGTCCTCGTTTTTAATCACAAATAAAATTACTGAAAATGCAGCTAAACCAGCAATAGCATAAGAAGTAGCATAAAACAATAAATTGTTTTCAGCAGAATTAATATTTAATAATGTCATTAACATAAATCCTGTATGAGAAATACCAGAATACGCAATAACACGTTTGATTTTTTTCTGACGCAATGCCATTACGTTACCGAATAACATCGTTGCAATAACTACAACCACAATTACTTCCGTATAACTATATAACATTTGACTGTTTAAAATCGTAATTAATTTGAAGAAAGAAGCCATTGCTGCCACTTTTGCTAAAGTACTCATGATAGCTGTAACTTGTGTTGGCGAACCTTCGTAAACATCAGGAGCCCAAAAGTGCATTGGCGTAGCCGCAACTTTAAATAACATTCCAATAGTTACTAAAATCACACCGATGTAAAACCAAAATTCTGTACTTGCAGAAATAGAAGCTTCGTATAAAGTTCCAACGTCAAAAGTTCCTGTAGCACCATATAACATCGTAATTCCGAATAATAAAATTCCAGAAGCAAAGGAACCCATTAGGAAGTATTTCATTCCGGCTTCATTACTTTTAATGTTTAATCTGTCGCTTCCCGCTAAAACATATAATCCAATAGATAACACTTCGATACCTAAAAAGAACATCGCCATGTTGCTGAAACTTACCATAGCAACAGCTCCAGAAAGCATAAATACTTTTATAGAAATGAAATCAGATAATTTTGAACTTTTAGCATAACTCGGCGCACTTAATAAAATTAAAAGAGCCGTTAATAATATAAATAAACTTGAAAATACTTTTGCGTAATTGTCAGTAATTATCATAGATTCATATCCTGAAATTACGGGTAATTTTTCGGCTAAGTTTAAACCAAATAATGCCATCAATGACACAATTGACACAGGAATAATAATCTTTTTTAGATTCATTATTTCTGCTAATAAACAAAATATTCCGATTCCTATTATAGCAATTAATGTAGTCATTTTATGATGATTATTATTTAATTTGTGTTAAAATTGATTGTAAACTTGGCGTAATTAAATCGATAATTGGTTGTGGAAATAATCCGAAGAAAATAGTTAAACCTACTACAATTACTAAAACAATACTTTCCTTTTTTGTTATTTTATGAAACGTTTTTGTTTCCGAACCTAACATTACTTTTTGAAACATTCGTAACATATAAAATGCTCCTAAAATGATAGTTGTTCCTGCAATTACGGCATACCAAATATTTACTTTGAATAAACTGTATAGTAAATTGAATTCACCAATAAAGTTGAAAGTTGTTGGTAAAGCCACAGAAGCCAGCATGATTATCATAAATAATGATGCGAAATACGTATCTTGAATTCTGATTCCGCCCATTTCTTTAATTTCGTACGTGTTGTATCTGCTGTAAATTAATTCTACAACGTAAAACAATCCAACAATTACAATTCCGTGAGAAAGCATTTGTAAAACCGCACCTTGAAATCCTTCAATAGTTAAAGAATATAAACCTGCTGCAATTAATCCAACGTGAGATAAAGAAGAATACGCTAAGAATTTTTTAATGTCTTTTTGTTTTAAAGTCACAATCGCACCATAAATAATTCCTGCAATTGATAACCCAACGATAACTGGAATATGAGCTTTAGCCACTTCATCACTTAATGGTAATTGCCATCTTAATACACTGTATAATCCCATTTTCAACATAATTCCAGATAATAACATCGTACCAACTGCTGGTGCTTTGCTATACGTGTTTGCCTGCCAAGTATGGAAAGGAATTAATGGAATTTTAATCGCATATGCTAAAAAGAATGCGAAGAAAATATATGTTTTTTCAGAAGTTGTTAATTGTAAAGCATACAATTTGTTGATGTCGAAACTTCCACCTTTTGAGTACAAGTAAATAAATGCTAAAAGCATAAATAACGAACCTGCAAATGTGTAAATGAAGAATTTTAAGATTGCTTTTTTACGTTCTTCTAAATCTCCGTTACCCCAATTTAAGGCAATGAAATAAATCGGAATTAAAGCAATTTCCCAGAAGATATAGTATAAAAATCCGTCTGATGCTAAAAATGTTCCCGCCATAGCAAATCCCATGAACAACATTAATGCATAAATTGATTTTGAATTCTCAAATTTTGTGATAAATCCAGATAAGATAATTAATGGTAACAAACCTGTTGTTAATAATAACATCACTAAAGATAAACCATCAACGTGTAAAGCGAAATTGATGTTTAGTTGCTTAATCCAAGGTAAATTTACATCTAAATTAGCGCCAGCTTGATAAGCATTTAAAGCCCATGCAGTTGTTCCGAAAGCAGCAATACTTGATAGTAAAGCTATTTTAGAAGCGAACTTGTTTCCTGATAAATAGGTGACTAAAGCGCCAACTAATAATACAATTAAAACGATACTAATATCCATTATTTTACATCTCGAATTATAAATACATAAA
This sequence comes from Bacteroidota bacterium, assembly GCA_040385445.1. Classification (GTDB taxonomy): domain Bacteria; phylum Bacteroidota; class Bacteroidia; order Flavobacteriales; family Flavobacteriaceae; genus Flavobacterium. The sequence continues at coordinate 44,390 of JAZKHI010000125.1, forward strand.
CTAAAAACCCAACCATTCCGAATATGAATGCGAATAAATACACACCAATATTACCATTTTGAATTTTCTTCCCTTTTATAGATAATGCGTAAGTCGCACCACCTAAACCAATAACTGCTTTTGAAATGAATTTCTCCACATATTTTTTAGCAAAACTTGAAATCATATAGATTGGTTTCACAATAATAGCCATATAAATTTCATCTAAATAATATTTGTTAGATAAAACTTTGTGTAAGCCTTGCACTTCTGTTTCTGCAACTGGAATTTCTTTTTTCTTTAAATATTTAGAATAGGCAATTCCGATTCCAACTAAAGCTCCTAAAGTTGCAACAGCCATTAAAGTATATTCTGTTGCTCCTAAATGATGAGCGTGTGATTTATGAGCAAATAATGGAGCTAAATAATGATTTAACCAACTGTTTCCTGGTAAGCTAATTGCTCCACCAATTGCAGCTAATGTTGCTAAAATTACTAATGGAATAGTAATTAATGCTGGACTTTCGTGTAAATGATGTTTTTGTTCTTCAGTTCCTCTAAAGTCGTTGAAGAAAGTTAAATACATCAAACGGAACATATAGAAAGCCGTCATAATTGAAGCTATCGAACCAACAACCCATAATGGAATGTTGTTGTGGAAAGCTGTCATTAAAATTTCGTCTTTAGACCAGAATCCAGAGAAAGGAAAAATTCCTGAAATTGCTAATGTAGAAATCATCATCGTCCAGAAAGTAATTGGCATCACTTTTCTTAAACCACCCATGTTTTTCATGTCTTGTTCTCCGTGTAAAGCGTGAATTACAGAACCTGAACCTAAGAATAAACAAGCTTTAAAAAAAGCGTGTGTAATTACGTGGAAAACGGCTACTTCATACGCACCTAATCCTAATGCTAAAAACATTAATCCTAATTGTGAAACTGTAGAATAAGCTAATACTTTTTTAATATCGTTTTGAACTAAACCAATTGAAGCCGCTACAATTGCAGTGATTGCTCCAACAATAGCAATTACGTTTTGAATATCTGGAGTTAAGTCGAACAAGAAATTCATTCTCGTTACCATAAAAACACCTGCAGTTACCATCGTTGCTGCGTGAATTAATGCAGAAACTGGTGTTGGTCCAGCCATCGCGTCTGGTAACCAAGTTGCTAAAGGTAATTGTGCCGATTTTCCACAAGCTCCAATGAATAAACATAAAGCTGCGATTGATAATAAGCTAGGAGAGATAACATCTTTTCCTAATAATGCTTTTATTTCTAAGAATTCTAAAGTACCAAATAAATGACCTAAGATGAAAATTCCAATTAAGAAACCTAAAT